>CAYGUO010000060.1:0-16251 GCA_964353095.1 uncultured Flavobacteriaceae bacterium
GTGACCCTCAACAGTTTTCAAGACTGCCGCATTCGACCACTCTGCCATTTCTCCAAGTGTCTCATCAGGTATTTCCTGAATGCGGCTGCAAATATAGGAAGCTTTTTAATTCTATGTATTCTTTTAGCTAAAAAATCTTTTTAAAGATTTAGCCATTGTTTAAATTCCGAGGCTCTATTCTTACTTATAATAATATCAACTTCAGAATTCGGATTTACCAAAATTTTATGTTGATTATTACCATATTTTACAATTTTCTCTATTGCTGAAATCGCAATAATAAATTGCCTGTTGGCTCTAAAAAAATAGGTGCCGTCCAAATTCGAAAAAAGCTCATCTAAACTTGAGTTTGAAGTGGATCGTTTTGAATCTATACATACGACGTAAGTAATAGTACTCTCCGTATAAATATATGCGATATCTTCTGTGGCTACCGGCCTCAGTTCGTTTCTGTGGTAGGTAAGTATGCGTTTTTTAATAGCTTCATCTTCTTCAAGATTTTCCTCTGATTTCCCTCCTACTTTTTGTTGATACGCATTAACCGCACTGTTTAACTTTGCAAGATTTACTACTTCATTAGATAGTTTTAAATTATTTGTCTCCAATCTCTTTTCATAGGTGCTTCCAATAAACCTGACCGCAACTACAGAAGCCACTATCATAACCAAGCCCATGATAATTAAAATAATATAGAATTTATTCCTTAAATCACTTATTTGTGCCATAACCAGTTGCGTATTGGCATGTGCCGCAATAATCCAATCAGAATTCTTTACAGGATAGAGGTATACAACTTCCGATTCTTGAGAATCGTTTTCAAAATCTCGAATACCGCCTACTTCTTGCTTATTCTGAAGTAAATTGTAAAAATCTTTGGCGGTAAGGTTGTCAGAAACGGAGGATACAAAAGACTGCTCAGGGCTAATACTTTCCCCTACCGTTTTGACATCAGGGTGACAAACAATTTTGCCCGACCAGTCGAACATACTCACAAAACCGGTTGTTTGGTCGGTATTCTCAATACTTTCTTGTAGCGAAACGATTACGGTATCTTTTGCTATGCCATTCTTTAATTGTGCTCCTAACAACGACGCTACTTCTCTGGCTTCTCTCTTACTGAACTCTAGCTGCGTTTGAAGAACCTTGTCCACACTAAACCTAACGAAGTACCCAACAGAAATACTAGATATTATCAAAAATATTAGTGTAACCGCTAAAAAGGTCAAAAGGTATAGATAATCTTTTCGCATAAATTTTTCTAGGCTGCTAAAGTAAGAATCTTTAAAAACTATAGCAGCTAAGAATCCTTAATCTGATTAATAAATACACAACACGTAAAATTTTCAAGGCTAAATATTCCTTATTAAGCTCAAAAATTCCCTTTCGCAAAAGTTAATGGTCTGTACTACAGGCAATATTGGTTCATTTGAATTCTAAACAACATAAACATTTAAAATTGAAAAAATGAAAACAAGTAGCATATTGGTAATTTTTTTATGCTCCCTTTTTATTTGGAGTTGCACAAATGATAGTGAGGATGATTTAACCCAAGTTGACCAAGAACAAGGTGAAGATGATCCAGAAGCCAACCTCATAACCTATGAAAACACCATAAAGGAAATCATAGATAGAAGTTGTGTGGGGTGTCATGATGACCCTCCTAGAAATGGAGCGCCGTTTTCACTGGTAAACTTCCAACAAGTTAGTCAAAGGGCAAATAGTATTCTTAATGCGATGTCACGCCAAAATGGAGCAGTTGGAGCTATGCCTCCAGCGGGAAGATTGCCTCAAAATACCATAAATCAATTAGAAGAATGGATTGATAATGGGTCACCAGAGAACTAAAACTGAATAATAACCACTAAATATTGGAAATGAAAAATAACAAAACACTTTTTCTAGCACTAGTACTTTTAATGATCAATGTATTTGTATACAGTTTACAGGCACAGAAAAAATACATTGATAAATCGGGTTACATAAAATTTGAGGCTTCAGAAAAACTTTTTGAACCTGTTGAAGCTGTGAATAATGCCGTTACTGCTGTTCTAAACGGTGAGAATGGTGAGTTTGCTTCGTTGGCATTGGTTACAGCATTTCGTTTTAAGAATTCCCTTATGGAAGAACACTTTAACGAAAATTATATAGAATCTGAAACGTACCCCAAAGCAGTATTCAAGGGTACGTTGCTAAATTTTGATCTTTCAAGTTTGTCCGAAACTCCAAAGGAATTTGAGGTAGATGGGAAATTAGAATTGCATGGAAAAGAGAAGCAGGTCAAAACATCAGTTAGCTTACAGGTATTGAATGGTGCCCTAGTCATGAAGGGCGACTTTGTAGTCGCCCCTTCAGACTTTGATATTGAGATTCCATCAATTGTCAAAAGTAAAATAGCAAAACAAGTGAAAGTCGCTATCAATTTTAATCTGAAGCCATGAATAAAAAACGAATAGGATACCTAGTATTGATTTTGTTGGGACTAGGACTAATAACAAGTTTTATAGTCTACAAGAAGGTCATAAACCCTGAACAGCGAGAGATTTTTTCAGAACCTACAGCTTTCACCATTGATGCCAAGGATTTACAGTTTGACTTTCTAAACAATTCCAAAGCGGCTACTTTAAAATATACCGATAAAGTAATTGAAACGTATGGTGCTGTTACTGAAGTGGGGCCAAACTTCATCATCATTGCACAAAAAGTGCAAGCGAATTTTCTAGAAGATAATACCCAAGAAATCGCTATTGGAGATGTCGTAGAAATCAAGGGCAGGTGTATTGGTTTTGATGAATTTCTGCTCATGGTAAAAATAGATCAAGCAACAACTACTAAAACAAACTAATGAAAACTAAAATATTTTTAAGCACATTCCTTTTTGTCATTTATATAACGCATGCGCAAGAAGATTTACTTGCAGAATTTGACTCTATACAACCTAACTCTTTTAAAAGCGCAGCATTTAAGGGGCTGAAGATTGTGAATTTTGAATCGACCAAAATGATCTCCACAGGGGAGTTGTATTTTATCGTATCACATCGTTTTGGCTCTGTAAAAACTGGTTTTGAAGATTTTTTTGGTTTGGATCAAGCCGTTACACGATTAAACTTTTTATACGGCATAACAGATGGAATCAATATCGGAGTTTCAAGAAGTTCTTTTCAAAAAATTTATGAGTCGTCCTTAAAATTAAGATTAGTAAGGGAGAAAGCCGGTGGTTTTCCATTCACTATAGTGAGTTCAAATAATATTTTAATCAATACCGCATTGGATAGACAGTTTTTGCCAGGATTGGAGTTTGAAAATCGAGTGGGTTACACCACTCAATTATTAATTTCAAAAAAGTTCAATAAAAACTTTTCACTTCAATTGATGCCAACATTCTTCCATGATAATTATGTGGCAATTGATGAACAAGAGAACTCTCAGTTTGTAGTTGGTTTTGGAGGTAGACATAAGTTAACAAAGCGATTCTCACTCAACTTTGATTATGGGCTACACCTAAACCGGGCGTCTACTTCACCTTTTGTAAATCCACTTTCCATTGGTGTAGATATTGAAACTGGAGGCCATGTATTTCAATTGCATTTTACCAATGCTCAACCGATGAATACAAATGGCTTTTTAGGGCAAGCTACAGGTGATTGGGGTAGTGGCGATTTTTTCTTCGGGTTTAATCTTTCAAGAGTCTTTAATTAATTATATCAAAATGAAAATGCAATTAGCAAGAATACAAGTTCAAAATAGATTTTGTCTAGGTTGTAAAAATTCGATTAAGTCAAAATTATCAGCGATAGAAACCATTTCCAATATTCAACTTTATGTGAGCGATTCTTTAGTAGTCTTTAATTTTTTGAAGGCAAACGAACTCTCTGATGTTTTAAATGTTCTTTCAGAAATAGGTCACCCAGAAATTGGAGAGCGGTCTAATATTTCTGAATGTAAGGCATCAAAAATATGTATGTGTTGATCAGTTTTAAGTAGTTTGGTTAAGACCTGTCTTTTGAGAGGTTTTAAAACCATTGCTACTAAGAGCAATTAATAAAAACGTATTCCCTTTTAAAACCAAATAATCCCTTTCACACAAGTTTAGTCTTCAAAGAAGGACATTCAAAGCTTTCTTTGGCACCAGTAATAAATTATAAAAACATAAAAACAAAAGAAATGAAAAAATTATTTTTATTAGTTACAATCACTTTAGTAATGATTAGCTGTAGTTCCGATGATAACGGTTATGGCAATGATCAAGATCAAAACCAAGACCAAAATGATGATCAATCTTCAGGAGATGATGATCCTGTTGCAGTGGTAAACACCGTTCAGTTAAGAAATGATACTACTTTTGGGTCAGTTTTGACAAATGGTGATGGTTTTACATTGTATTTTTTTGCTCCTGACAGTAAAGGGGCTTCAAATTGTTTAGAGGGTTGTGCAACGGTTTGGCCATCATTCAATACGTCTGACCTTACCTTAGACACCGGTTTAGAGGCCGCTGACTTTGGTTCAATCACCAGAAGTGATGGAGGAGAACAAACTACCTATAAGGGTTGGCCATTATATGTATTTTCTAATGATGCCGCACCAGGAGATATTAATGGTGATGGAGCAGGAGGTACATGGTTTGTGGCCAAGCCAGACTATTCCGTAATGTTTTCAAGATCTCAACTTGTAGGACGCGATTCAGCTGGTATTGAAACAAATCTTAATAGCTCCTTCGAAGAAGGAGATGAAGAGACATTTTATATTACGGATGCAAATGGCAATACCTTATACCATTTTATTAATGATGAAAATGGGACAAATAACTTTACCAATCCTGATTTTTCAAATAACGGGGTTTGGCCAATTTTTCATGTTGAATTACAGAACGTACCCAGTATTCTTAATCGTGACGGTTTTGGGGTAATTGATGTTTTTGGAGAACCACAATTGACCTACAAAGGGTGGCCACTTTATACGTTTAGCGGTGATGAGAACAGAGGTGATAATTTTGGGGTAGGTTTTCCTTCTGCTGGGGTATGGCCAATATTAAATCCCGAAACAGAGCTTGCACCAAATGGTGTGGCCAATAAAATGTATACTGTAACCAATCAAGGAGCATCTGCATACATCTTTTCTGGTGAAGATTTAACCGATGCTGCAAATCCGGATTTTACCCTTAAAAGAGGTGAAACCTATGAATTCAATATAAATACCCCAGGGCATCCATTTATAATAAAGTCAGTACAAGGCACGGGAACAGAGAATGCTTTTAATGAAGGGGTAACCGGTAACGGCAGTGTAGACGGAACTATAGTTTTTACGGTTCCAACAGATGCCCCAAATACGTTGTTTTATAATTGTGAATTTCATGGTAGTATGACCGGTATGTTTACAATTGTTGATTAGTGTTCATTTTAAGAAAGCCCCTAATTAAAATTTGGGGGCTTTTAATTTTTGCATTTTTTAAGGGCTATTAAATCCGTCATAAAGTGTTAGTTTTAATTATTGTTTTAAGAATGTGATATGCTAAGGAATCTTTCATTGTTCTTTGTGATTGTTTTCGGATTTATAATCGTATCCTTCGTAGGTTGTCAAGATGGAACCGATGAAGATCTTAGCGCTATTGAACCTAAAATGTTTTATTCTGCTGAGAATTTGATCAGTACATTACAATCAAAAAATCAATATGAAAGCGACATCGTTATTGCCGTTTCAGGTATCGTTCATGAAATCAATACTATGAATAAAAGAACGACCATTTTATTAAATGGAAATGTAGCACAAGAAACCTATATAATCTGTGATATGAACTCCAACCAAACCAGTACAATAGAAACCACGAAAAAAGGAGATTCAATTTTAATAAAGGGTCTTTTAAAGGGAAAATTAAAAGATGTTATAATGTTGAATTGTGTAATTACCAAGGACCATTAGAATGATAAGATTTTTGACTGTATTTTTTCTGATTATATGCAGTACCATACAAGAAGCGGATGGCGAAAAAGTAATTGCCAGGCAGGGAAAAGTCTCATTTTTTTCATACACTTCTGTTGAAGACATAAAAGCCCAAAACAATCAAGTCTTAAGTGTAATTGACTTGGAAAAAAAGGAAATTGCGGTAAGGATGCTTATGAATGCTTTTATTTTTGAAAAAGCATTGATGAGGGAGCATTTTAACGAAAGCTATCTAGAGTCCGATATTTACCCAGAAGCAACATTTGAAGGAAATATCATAGACTTTGATAAAACTATTACAGGTGAGCAAACCCGAATGGTTAAAGGTGTTTTTACAATGCATGGCAAATCCAAAGAATTGGAAATAAAAACTAGAATAGAAAAAAATGCAAGTACTTATATAGTTTCTGGGGTTTTTGAAACGCTTGTTAAGGATTATGATATTAATATTCCGCCATTACTTGCGGGGAATATAGCTAAAAGTATTTCAGTTGAGTTTAGATTTGAATATATGCCTTATGAAGATTAGAATTACGTTTACTGTAGTTATAGTATTAATTATGGTCAGCAGGTCATTTTCTCAAGATTTGTTGGAAATTTTGGAATCTGAAAGTCCAAAAGAAACACAGTTTATACCGGCTACGTTTAAAATGACCAGAATAGCTATAGGACACTCGACTGAAGTAAGGGCTAAAGGTGTTCTTGAAGTATTTGTTGCAAACAGGTTTTGGAACTTACCAGTTGAAAGGTCACAAGGTTTCATTGCCGATAGGATGAGCAGTCGCTTTGCGTTGGAATATGGTATTTCAGATAATTTAACTTTCGGTACCGGAGCAACTACTTTTGATGGTATTTTTGATGCACATCTTAAATACAGAATACCCACAAAGAGCAATAAGAACAATACATTTCCGTTCAGGGTAACATTATTTCAAAATGTAAGTTACAATAGCAGTTCAATCGCCAATCCAGATATTAGTGATGTTTTTTCTGATAGGCTAGCATTTACCTCTCAAATACTATTTTCTAAAAAAGTATCTAAAGATTTTTCGGTTCAAGTGACACCAACATATATTCATAAAACATTAGGTTTAATGGATAATGATCCTACTAATTTTTTTGCAATTGGAGTAGGGGCTAGGTATAAATTGGGAGCTCATTTAAGTTTAGTTTCTGAATATTATCATACGTTTAATGCCATTGAATCATTTAAAACCTATGATCCTTTTGCACTAGGGGTTAATTGGGAACTTGGAGATGTATTGCTTCAGTTTATGTTAACCAACGCGGTGAATATGGTAGAAGATACTTTTATTACACAGACCAGAAATAACTTCAATTTTAAAAATCCTAATTTGAATTTTGGTTTTAATGCTACCTACGTAATTCATTTTAAGAACAAGCTTAAAAAGAAATAAGCTATTGTAACCTTTCCGTTAAAAAAATGGGTAGTCCTTACATAACTTATAGCGCTATCCAATTAAATATCAGCATAAATATTTTGGAGTACTAACTATTGCGGTAGTACTTTTACAAAATGCAAGAATGGTATCATTACCCTCTTTTAATAGTGGTTGGTTTCATAGTTGGCTTTATCAATACCATCGCTGGCGGTGCATCGTTGATATCTCTACCAACCCTTATATTTTTAGGCTTACCGCCTGCCGTTGCCAACGGTACCAATCGGGTGGCTATTATAGTACAAACGGCTATGGCCACTGCTGGGTTTAAAAGTAAGGGAATCAGCACCTATCCTTTTAATATTTACTTAGGGATTTCAGCACTGCTTGGCGCAATTATTGGTGCTAGAATTGCTGTTGATGTAGATGGAGAAGCATTTAACCGCATACTTGCCATTGTCATGATAGTGGTGGTTTTAGTCATTATTTTAAAACCTAAAATCAAATTAACGGATTTAGAAGAAAGACTTACTGGTAAACAGTTGTGGTTGGGAATAGTGGTATTCTTTTTCTTTGGAATCTATGGTGGTTTTATAAATGCGGGCCTTGGGTTTTTAATGTTATTATTTCTTCATTTTGTAAATAGAATGACTTTGGTAAGGGCGAATGCCACAAAAGTAGTTGTGGTGTTTATTTATATGCTATCTGCTTTAGCCGTTTTTGCCTTTAACGACAAGGTAAATTGGGTTATAGGCTTGGTCTTGGCAATTGGAAATGGAACGGGCGCTTGGGTGGCAAGTCGTTTTTCAGTAAAAAAAGGAGATGGTTTTATCAAGTCTTTTCTAATTGTAATGGTTATGGCCATGGCAATTAAGCTTTGGTTTTTTATGTGATGACCAAAGTTTTTTTGATAAGGTGCGCTTGAATGAAGGTCATTAAAAGTTGAATCGTAAATTTGTATTTTTTAGAACTAACAATAGCGTATGCCAGGATTTGAATTATTTGGAGCCCGTGAGAAAGCGGAAGTACAAGATGTATTGGACAATGGTGTATTAATGCGCTATGGCTTTGATGGTATGCGTAGTGGGCATTGGAAAGCCAAGCAACTTGAAAAAGCATTGGCCACTCGCATGCAGACAAAATATGCACAATTGGTGAGTAGTGGAACTTCTGCATTGACCGTTGCTTTAGCAAGTGCAGGAATTGGAGCTGGAGACGAGGTCATCATGCCAACGTTTACTTTTGTAGCTAGTTTTGAATCGATATTGGCGATTGGTGCCATTCCTATATTGGTTGACATTGATGATACCCTGACCTTAAACCCTGAAGCTGTCCGCAAAGCAATTACTCCAAAAACCAAGGTGGTAATGCCTGTGCACATGTGTGGTTCTATGGCAGATTTAGATGCTCTAAAGTCCATTTGTGAAGCCCATGATTTGTTGTTACTTGAAGATGCCTGTCAGGCAATTGGGGGCAGTTATGGTGGTAAACCCTTGGGAAGCATTGGAGATTTAGGGTGTTTTTCTTTTGATTTTGTAAAAACCATTACCTGTGGTGAAGGCGGGGGAATCATCACCGATAATGAGCAGTTTTATACGAATGCAGACCAGTACTCCGATCACGGTCATGATCATGTTGGATCCGATAGGGGAGCGGAGACCCATCCCTTTCTAGGCTATAATTTCAGGATTTCAGAATTGAATGCCGCTGTTGGTTGTGCGCAAATTGAAAGATTGGACGAGTTTGTGCGCCTACAGAAAGAACACTATACTATTTTAAGGGAGGCACTAAGTGAAATTCAAGAAATTACATTTCGACGCGTACCAGACGGTGGTGTAGAAAATTATTCTTTTTTAAACTTCTTTTTGCCAACCGAAGAATTAGCGAAAAGAGCACATCGTGCTTTAGGCGAAGCAGGAATTGATGTTTGTTTTTATTGGTATGATAATAATTGGCATTATTACCGTAAATGGGAGCATTTATTGGAACAAAAGTCGCTTGCAAAACTTCCAAAAGAGGTTCAGGATGGACTTCCAGCGTATAAGAATTCAGTTTTTAGCAGCTCTGATTATTGGATGGGACGTACCATTTCTTGTTTGGTGAAATTAGGCTGGACGGAAGAGGAAGTTAAGGAACGCGCAACTAAAATGAAGAGTATTATTTCCAGTGTATTGACATAGGACTTTTTACTTTTCATCTAACATCTAACATCTAACATCTAGTATTTCACATACTCCACAATCTCTAAGCCATAGCCAACAATACCCACACGTTTGGTCTGTTCGGAGTTAGATAGTAATCGGATCTTGGAAATATTGAGGTCGTGTAAAATTTGTGCCCCTACACCAAAATCTTTAGCATCCATATCAATTTTAGGTGCTTTTAAAACGCCATCACCTTGTAGACTTTTAAGTTCTTTTAAGCGACCTAAGAGATTCATGGCTTGTGGTTCTTGATTGATAAATACAAAAGCACCCTTTTCTTCATCATTGATAGCTTTGAACATATCATTCAATTTATCATCAGGGTTATTGGTCAGCGTCCCTAAAATATCATTATTGACTAGGGTAGAGTTGATGCGGGTCAAAACCAATTCATCCTTTTTCCAACTACCCTTGGTCAAAGCAATATGCACTTGCTCGTTCGTAGTCTGTTTGTAAGCTCTTAATCGAAACTCCCCAAAACGGGTTTGAATGTTAAAATCCTCCTTCTTTTCAATCAGGCTATCATGTTCCATACGATAGGCGACCAAGTCTTCAATGGAAACAATTTTCAAGTTGAACTTTTTGGCAACTTTAATCAATTCCGGAAGTCTGGCCATACTGCCGTCTTCGTTCATAATTTCAACAATGACCCCAGCAGGCTTTAATCCTGCTAAGCGTGCGAAATCAATGGCAGCTTCTGTATGCCCCGTTCGGCGTAACACTCCACCTTCTTTCGCTATTAAAGGGAAAATATGACCTGGGCGGGCTAATTCATGTGGTTTGGTAGCCGCTTCTGTTAAGGCCAATACCGTTTTTGAGCGGTCTGAAGCCGAAATTCCCGTGGTTACTCCATTTCCCCTCAAGTCAACTGAAACGGTGAAAGCGGTTTCTAATGGGTCTGTATTATGCGATACCATTTTATGCAGGCCCAAAGCTTCACAACGCCCTTCTGTTAACGGTGCGCATATAAGTCCTTTACCATGGGTTGCCATAAAATTAATGGTCTCTGGTGTGATAAGTTCAGCAGCAGCAAGAAAATCTCCTTCGTTTTCCCTGTTTTCATCGTCAACCACAATAATGACCTTACCAGCCTTAATGTCTATGATAGCTTCTTCCACAGTGTTTAACTTCAATTTAGCTATGGTTTTATTCATCATTGGATTTTTTCTTTTTAAAAACGGCGGTAATCTTATCGATAACATTTCCAAAACTCATAAGGCCCCTATCTGCCGTAGCTCTTTTTGTTAATGACACACTTAAAGGCAACATAATTAAGGTAGAAAGCCAAGCCCCAAAAATAGGATGTATAGCTCCCTTTTTAGCAGAATTATCGGCAAAAACACCAATAAAATAATAAGTCAAAAACAACATGATTGCTATCACCATGGGTAATCCAAGTCCTCCTTTTCTAATGATGGCACCTAAAGGCGCACCAACAAAAAATAAAATAATACATGAGAATGCCAAGGCGAATTTTTTGTGGAGTGAAAGAATATGACGATTGTAAACCTCATATCTTTTATTTAATTCTAGTTTTTTCCCCGAAACGGTTGTTAAAATATTGGTGATACTGTTTTTAGCATTGGTAAACAGTTGTGACTCTTGCCATTTTGGAATGATAGCGGCAATGTCCGTCAAATCAATGGTCGTGTCGTTTACCTTTTCAGGAATTTGTTTGGAAGCTAGTTGGTTGGTAGAATCTTTTTCTTGAATGGGGAAAGCTCCCAACCTGGCAGTAATGTTCTTTGAGAAGGCCCTTACCTGCTTGATATTGTTCTGTTTTAAGGAGTCAATATCTTTGGTTAAGCGACTCACATTCTTCATTTTATCTGTAGTAATATCAGATTCTTGTTCAATGTCTTGGTTAGAAAGTGAAGAAATATCAATATTATTGATGTAAACTTCAAACTTAGATTTTGCAAAGGGGAACTTCTTTTTCTCTTTGGGTGATTTAGGCTGCATTTCTTCGTAGTAGTAGCCATCATATAGAATTAGCTGAATAATGTCTGAAGTTTCACTACTGACCAATTCTCCAGTTTTTGCTTTGATAACCGTAGTGTTGGATCTGTTTTTTGCTTTTTTATGAATAATAACATCTTCAAGAAAACGATCTTGTTCCCCTGATTTTTTGGCTACTTTGATATTCATTTCAGTGCCCTCTATATCGCTAAAAACGCCTTCTACAATAACTGCTGCTGGTTTTACCTTTGCTATATTTCTTCGCATATTGAAGATTTTTTGCTCTGAAGCAGGTATCACGTTATTGGCAAAGAAAAAGGTTACTCCACCAAGCAACACTACAAAAACGATTAAGTAACGCATAGCCCTTTGAAGCGATATACCAGAAGCTTTCATCGCAGCGAATTCATAATTTTCAGCAAAGGAACCAAAGGTTAAAATGGAAGAGAGCAGCACCGTAAGCGGTAATACCTTCTCTGTTAAATTGGGCATTAGGTAGAATAAGAACTTGCCAATGATGAAAATATCCAAATCCTTACCCGCTAAATCATCAATAAACAACCAAACGGTCTGAAAAATGAAGATGACCATCAATATGACAAACGAACTGATAAAATTATAAAGAAAACGAGATAAAATGTAGCGATCTAGTAGCTTCAAAGCTTTGATTTCATCTATTGGTTATTATTCGTAATCAAACTACAACGTTTTTAAATAAAAGTCTAGTACAGATCAATAGTTGCTTTTTCAATAAAAAAAGCAGTTCAGGCTAGTTTTTTATGATATAATAGCCATCACTTTTATACTTTGCCTCGTCAAAAGTAAACAAGCTTTTTGATAAGGGCTGATTGGTTTTGAAAGAATTAACGGTAATCGTGGTCTTGGTACCATTTTTACCCGTTTCAATAAGCTTCTGAATATGTTTGGTTTCCGCATCAATCCCCAGGAGAATTGTTTTGATTTCGGTATTGGTATCAATGGGAACTAGCTTGACAAACTGAATTTTTCTGCCCTGAACATTTTGAAGAATATCCCATGCATAGGTATGCCCCTCTTTATAAAAGGTCAACATCTTTGAAGGGGTTACCGTATTTTCACCCTCGCTAGGGTTTTCAATGGTTACCTCTTCATTATCAGGAACGATGGTATATACCTTAGCCCCATCAAAAAGTTGGGTAGCCCCAAAGAGGTCCACTAAATATTTATCTCCAGCCAATGAAGCTTTACCTTGTGTTTCACTTTTTGTATTGGCCTCCGTATTTTCAAGGGTATACCGAAACTCAATTTGAATATTGTCGTAACTACTTACTTTATTATAAACCTCATCCAACAAAGCTTTTGCTTTTTGAGAATCTTGTGCCCTTGCCGAAAAACTTATGGCAACAGCAATTAATAGGAGTAGTGTTTTTTTGAACATCATTTTACGTTTACTTTTTTTCGTTTTCTAATAATTGATCTAAGGCATACATATCTGGCACTAATACTTGTCTTGCTTTACTGCCTTCAAAGGGACCAACAATTCCCGCAGCTTCCAACTGATCAACTATTCTTCCGGCCCTGTTGTACCCTAATTTTAGTTTTCGCTGGATGAGTGATGCAGAACCTTGTTGTGCGATTACAATTACTTCCGCAGCATCCCTGAACATCTTATCGCGATCTGCAATATCATTATCAAGACTTGTGCCAGATTCTTCTCCAACATACTCTGGTAATTCATAAGCATTTGGATAGGCCCTTTGCGAACCAATATAATCCGTAATCTTTGCTACCTCAGGGGTATCCACAAAAGCACACTGTATTCTTGTAACATCATTTCCTTGTGTATACAGCATATCACCACGACCAATCAATTGATCAGCACCTTGGGCATCTAAAATGGTTCTTGAATCAATTTTAGAGGTCACCCTAAATGCAATTCTCGCAGGGAAATTTGCCTTTATAATACCCGTTATCACATTTACCGAAGGTCGTTGCGTTGCAATAATCAAATGGATTCCAATGGCTCTTGCCAATTGGGCCAATCTAGCAATAGGAGCCTCTACCTCTTTACCAGCGGTCATTATTAAATCAGCAAATTCGTCAACAACCAAAACGATGTAGGGTAAAAATTTATGCCCATCATTCGGATTTAATTTGCGGGCTTTAAATTTGGTGTTATACTCTTTAATATTGCGCACCATTGCAACCTTTAAAAGCTCGTACCTGTTATCCATTTCAATACAAAGGGAGTTCAATGTATTGATAACTTTAGTATTATCCGTTATAATCGCTTCTTCTGAATCGGGTAGTTTTGCTAGGTAGTGGCGCTCTATTTTATTAAAAAGGGTAAGCTCTACTTTTTTAGGGTCTACCAGGACAAATTTTATTTCTGCGGGATGTTTCTTATACAGCAGTGAGGTGATGACCGCGTTCAATCCTACAGATTTACCTTGCCCTGTTGCACCTGCCATTAACAAATGTGGCATTTTAGCCAAGTCAACAACAAAAGTTTCATTGCTAATAGTTTTACCAAAGGCTATTGGCAGTTGCATCTCAGCACTTTGAAACTTTTTTGATGCAATAACAGAACGCATGGATACGATGGTTGCGTTCTTATTGGGAACCTCAATACCTATAGTGCCCTTGCCAGGTATAGGTGCTATAATACGAATGCCTAAAGCCGCTAATGATAGGGCGATATCATCTTCTAAATTTTTAATCTTTGAAATTCGCACCCCAGCTTCAGGTACAATTTCATATAAGGTTACAGTGGGCCCAATAGTAGCTTTTATCTGGGCAATCCCTATTTTATAATTTTTGAGTGTGGTTACAATTCTGTTTTTGTTCTCTTCAAGTTCTTCTTGATTTATGGTAATGCCGCCGGTAGCACCATGTTGGTCCAATAAATCAAGGGTAGGAAATTTATAATTCCCCAACTCTAAGGTTGGGTCAAATTCTCCAAAGTCCTTTACTAAGTTTTCGGCCGTAATATCTTTTTCTTCCTTTTCTTCGGCAACTGTGCTTACTTCTAAATCGAGTTCCGGTTCTTCTCGTGGCAGGTTAACGTCTAATCCTGCTTCTTCTTTTTGTAACGGTGGAATATCTTTTTTGTGCGTGTAGGTATCCAGTTTAATTTCCGGTTGTACATCTGGTTCGAGATTTAATTCCACCTCACCTTGATCTGCGACCACAGGATTAAATTCCTTTTTTACAGATGCTCTTTTTTCTCTGAAATAAGCACCTATAGCTTCGGGAGAAAAATTAAATAAGCGAACAAGAATTACGATTAAAGTGAAAATTAAGGTTAGAAAAACGCCAATTTTACCAATGTAGTCTTGAAGAAAATCATTCATTTCAAAACCAATCAATCCTCCAAGCAGTGGTTGCTCATAAGCGAAAAAACCAAGCGCAATAGACACCCAAATGACGCCTAACAATCCCCATATCCATTTACCCAAAAGATTTTTGCTATCCAATCCTAAAAATAGATAAAGCCCTGTAATAGCCAATAATATGGGAAAAACGAAAGAAGCAAGACCAAATCCCTTATACATAAAAAAATGACTGACCACTGCTCCAAATTTATTCAATAGGTTGGATGCTTCTGCATTTCTATTGGTGAATTCACTAAGCAAGCTTTGATCCGCTTGCCACGTAAAATAAAACGAAATAAATGAAAAAAAGAAGGCAATACTTAGCACTATAAGCAGAGACCCAAAAATGATGCGATTCTTTTTGGAGAGCTTAAGGGAGACGGTTTTTTTTACCGGTTTTGCTTTGGATTGTCTTCGCTTTTTGGCCATTCAATTACTTTAAAGGGGCTAATTTACTAATTTACGAAGCGAACAGCCGTAGAGATGTTTGTTAAATCAGTTTTGGAAGATAAATTAGCAATCCCGTTATGGAAGCAATAATGGAAACAACCATTACAGCTCCCGCCGAAATATCTTTTATGAAACCTATTTTTTTATCAAATTCAGGTTGTACAAAATCCGATAATTTTTCAACAGCCGTATTCATGCCTTCAATTCCCATGACCATACCTATGGCAATGCATTGCAGTATCCATTCTGTAGTTGATATGTTTAAATAGAACCCAAGTACCGTCATTACAAGTGCAATAACAAATTGAATTTGAATGCTGGCCTCTGTGCGAATAAGGAGAAAGAGTCCCTTAAACGCGAAGCCAACACTTTTAATACGATTAATTAAAAACGATTCTTTAGGCATCCATCAATGCTTCAAGGGCAGCTTTGTAGTTAGGTTCGTCAGCTGTTTCTTGAACCTGCTCCGTATACACTACTTTTCCTGCGGCATCTAAAACAACCACACAGCGTGAATGTAATCCGTTAAAACCACCTGTAGCAAATTCGAGTCCGTAAGCTTTTCCAAAATCACCGGTTTTAAAATCGGAAAGCATGGTCACATTCTCAATACCTTCTGCACCACAAAAACGTTGTTGGGCAAATGGCAAATCTCTTGAAATGCATAATACTTGGGTGTTTTCTAATTCGGCAGCTTCTTCGTTAAATTGGCGAACAGATTTGGCACAAGTACCCGTATCAACGCTAGGGAAGATATTCATCACTACTTTATGTCCTTTAAAATCGTTTAAAGTTGCCTCGGAAAGATCCACCTTAGTTAAGTTGAAGTTTGGAGCCTGAGCCTGTGTTGCAGGCAATTCACCTACTGTTGTTACCGGTGTTCCGCCTAAAGTTATTGATGCCATAGTGTGTCTTTTTTAAATTTGCCGTGAAGTTATGAAACGCATAAGG
>CAYGUO010000061.1:0-16221 GCA_964353095.1 uncultured Flavobacteriaceae bacterium
CAATAAGCCAAGTTTAAAAATTTGGCGGACTAGCAAATATGTCTTAACTTCGATTAAGCAACTAGCTAGCTATTAGCTATATACATCTTTGTTATGAGCCGTTATTTTTTGACACGTTTTTTTCTAATCGACTAAGAATACTGCCTTCTCCATAACCAGTCCATTTGTCAATAATTATTCCTTCAGGATTTATTAAAACAAATGTTGGAATGCCTTGAACCCCATATTTGATTGATGTTTCGCTATATCTTCCTTTTCCATCCCAAATACTATTCCAAGTAACTTTATCTCGCTCCAACGACTTTAGCCATACATCTTTTTTAGGGTCTTGGGTGAAACTGACTATTTTTAGAGAATCAGAATACTCTTTGTCTATTTTTACTAATTCATCTGCTGCTTGAATACAAGGACCACAATAAGCTGCAGTAAAATCAAGAAGAGTGTATTCTCCTCTAATGTTTGAAAATTTAACCTTTTCTCCATTTTGGTTCATTCCTTCAAAATCGTGAAATTTATCTCCAATTTTAGAGATATTCTCTCTTAGAAATACTTCAATTACTCTGGCATATTTGCTTTCTTTTATTTCAGGCGTATAATTATCAAATATTTTCTGTATTGTGTCTTTTGGTAATTGACTTTTCAAATAGCCAAGTTCTATTATACTTATGTAGGTGTTTGGATGTGATTTTATATAGTTAATTCTTGAAATCTGTGTAAGACTATCTACTTTTCCTATTTTTTTCCAAATTTCTGCTCCTATTTCTTGTTGTTTTTCTTGCGAAAGTTTCATAAAAGCCTGTACCAAAGAATCCCTTTTGATATTTTTTTCTTTTGTAAGATTTTGCGAATAATTAAAATCTTCTTGAGTTTTTGAACCTCTGATATTTACGTTCCAAGGAAAGTCTGATATATCTCCTTTAACTGTAATATTATCATTGCCCATAAGTAGATTAGTATAGATGAATTTTTTGTTAACAGTAGTGTTTAACCAAATTTGTTCAGGTGGGCTATATAAATGTCCTTCAAATTTAAAGTTGTTATTTTCTACTGTTGTACTGTCAAAAACCGCATCAGTAGCCAAGTTTCGCAAATAGAATTGAGTTCCATCGGGAAACCCAGTAACTTCTCCTGTAATTGTAAATTTTTCTTCTTTCTTTTCTTTTTCATTACAAGAAGTTATGAAAAGTACAATACAGATTGTTAGAATTGATTTAAATAATATTTTCATTTAGTTTAATGTTAGTTTGTTCTTAATGAAGCACAACTATTGGTTACCGCTAATTCACCTAAAAAGTGTTCATAACCACCTTTAAAAATCTGCTATGAGCATTAAAAACACAACTTGCTCTTATACGCCTAAAAAAGAGGTTATCTAAAAAAGTAACCAAAAAATCATCTAAATATAAAACCCCAAATAGTAATTAATTTTTTTAAGAACACGATATTTTCTCAACCCTTCTTTCGTGTCTGCCCCCTTCAAAGGCTGTGTTTAAAAAAGTATCGACCATTTCTAAAGCTTGTGGTAATGAAATAAATCTTGCGGGCAAGCTTAATACATTTGCATCATTGTGTTCTCTGGCCAATACGGTAATTTCTTTGTTCCAACATAATGCACTTCGCACCATTTGGTGTTTATTAGTGGTCATATTCGCACCATTGCCACTACCACATATTACAATACCAAAATCAACATTGCCCTTTTCAACATCTTCTGCAACAGGGTGCACAAAATCAGGATAATCAACACTATCCGTACCATCTGTTCCATAATTGATTACCGCCACCCCTTTAGATTTTAAAAAACCAACTATAGCTAATTTATATTCCGTACCGGCATGGTCATTGCCTATTGCTATTTTCATGATGTATTGATTTAGGTTAGATAAAACAAAGGTACAATACTTTTAAATTTGCTTTGTTTATAAAGCAATATAAAATATTATATACCTCTTGAAATCAAGTGCTTAAATAAAAGGTGGTTTGTTTACAACCAGAAGATAAGTACTGCTAATTAAAATTGTTTTAAAATATTTTTATTTGCATTACAATAACCATTCCTATTTACACAATTTATTTCACTAGTAATTAAACACGCACTATCAACTATTATATGGTTTTAATCAACACTTTTTTTAGTTTAGTTATTAATAAAAAGCTGTTGAAACAAGTTATTAAGTATTGTGTATAACTGACGTAAATGACTGATTATTAAAAATATTTTAACGGTATAAGTTGTCAATAAAATATGCTATCAATACAAAGCAATAATATTAGTATAATTTTATACCACATATCAACAAGCTATCATAACCACCATTTTAATTTAAAATTTTAAAAAAGAAAAAAGTGATTTTATGAATTGTTAATAATTGTTGATATGCATACTTAAGTAAAATAGTTAGTACACTTGTACTAATTTTAAAGAATAAATTTCAAGAAACATCTATATTGAATGTCGAAACAAAGAAAAAGAGCTAAAAGTCAAAGAAAAAACGAAATTACAAAAGGGATTTTCACAGTGTTGGAAAAAGAACCCAACAAAAGCTTTAATTATAAACAAATAGCGGTTAAAATAGGCATTACGGAAGCACAAGAGCGTAATGAACTAATTAAAAGATTAGGAGAGTTAAAGCAGAAGGAAAGAATACGAGAAGTTGAACGGGGTAAGTATCAAAAAATAGCCTCAAAGCACACCCTCCTAAAAGGTCGTGTCGATCTAACATCCAATGGTAATGGATATATTATTATCGAAGATTTAGAGGATGATGTTTTTGTACCCAATCACAAGTTGAACAGAGCCTTTCATGGTGATATTGTTGAAATTTTTTTAAAACCTAAACCAAAAGGCAAGAAATCTGAAGGAGAAGTAGTGAACGTTTTAGAGCGTAAAAAAACTACTTATGTCGGGATCCTTGAAAAAAAGAAAGCTTTTGCCTTTGTGAGAACAACAGATGCAAAAATGTATACTGATATTTTTGTATCCCTAGATAAAATTAAAAATGCCCAAGATGGCGATAAGGTTTTGGTAGAATTAGGCAATTGGCCCGATGATGCCGATTCACCTTATGGAAAGGTCATTGAAGTATTGGGTAAACCTGGGGAACACAATACTGAAATACATTCTATACTTGCAGAGTATGGTTTACCTTATGAATTTCCTTACGAAGTTGAACAGTATGCAAAAACATTGGATACCTCAATTAAACCTGAGGAAATAGCGAAACGTAGGGACATGCGTGAAGTTTTAACCTTTACCATAGATCCTAAAGATGCGAAAGATTTTGATGACGCTCTTTCTTTTGAAGTACTGGAAAATGGTAATTTTGAAATAGGAGTGCATATTGCCGATGTTTCCCATTATGTGCAACCAGATACTATTTTAGAAGAAGAAGCTTATAACAGGGCAACGTCTGTTTATTTAGTGGACCGTGTTGTTCCAATGCTGCCCGAGGTGCTTTCCAATAATGCATGTTCCTTAAGGCCTAATGAAGAAAAATATACCTTTTCGGCCATATTTGAATTAGATAAGCACGCCGTTATAAAAAATCAATGGTTTGGGCGTACGGTTATTAATTCAAACGAGCGTTTTGCTTATGAAGAGGCACAGCATATTATAGAAACGGGTCAAGGTAAAATCCCTAAGGATATCTCAATAAGAGAAGATAGCTATACAGTCTCTGAAGAGGTTGTTTCCGCTACTTTGGCTTTTAATAGGTTGGCAAAAATTATGCGCGAAAAACGTATGAATGAAGGGGCTATCTCTTTTGATAAAGTAGAGGTCAGGTTTAATCTAAATGAAAAAAGCGAACCCGAAAGTGTCTATTTTAAAGAAGCTAAAGATGCCAATAAACTAATAGAAGAGTTTATGCTCTTGGCAAATAGAAAGGTTGCAGCATATATTGGTAAACAAAAACCGAAAAAAACCTTTATTTATAGAATTCATGATGAACCTAATGAAGAAAAACTAATCGCCTTAAATGGTGTTATTTCTAAATTTGGACACAGCGTAAACTTAAAAGACAAAAAAAGTATCAGTAGTTCGTTAAATAAGTTGTTAGATGATGTAAAAGGCAAAAAAGAACAGAATTTAGTAGATACGCTAACCATCAGGAGTATGAGCAAAGCGGTGTATACTACTGATAATATTGGTCATTACGGATTAGCTTTTGACTATTATAGTCATTTTACCTCTCCTATTAGAAGATATCCAGACGTAATGGTGCATAGATTATTACAACATTATTTAGATGGGGGTAAATCTGCTAAAGAAGAAGTGTATGAAGAAAAGTGTAAACATTCTTCAAGTATGGAAATACTGGCCTCTAGCGCAGAACGTGATTCTATTAAATACATGCAGATAAAGTTCATGCAAGACCATAGTGATAAAGAATTTGTTGGCGTAATTTCTGGGGTAACCGAATGGGGTATTTATGTTGAAATTATTGAAAACAAATGTGAGGGAATGGTCCGTATTCGGGATATTAAAGATGATTATTATAATTTTAATGAAAAACAGTACGCTATTATAGGGGAACGTTTTAAAAAGACCTATCAATTAGGGGATGAAGTAATTGTGATGGTCAAAAATTCTGATTTAGTCAAAAGACATCTAGATTTTTCGCTGATAGGAAAGCATGAATAATACTTTTTTGTAATAAATTTTGTTTATATAGTTGAGTATCAATTAAAAAACTCAAATGAAAAATGCACTATATGTACTATTGTTTCTATTTTTTCTGTTTCAAAACACTTCAGGACAGGAAGAAAAATTAACACAGGAACTTGATAAATTCACGGAGCTTAAAGGATTTGATGGAATTTCAATCAACCTTATTAAATCTGATGTTAATAAAGCGGTCATCACAGGGGCAAACACAAACAAAGTCGTCATTGTCAACAACGATGGTAAACTAAAAATACGAATGGAAATCGTTAAGATTTTTAGTGGATACCGAACTTTTGTTGATCTGTATTTTACTGATGAACTAAAACTGATAGATGTTAATGAGGATGCAAGAATTACTTCAAAAGGCACCTTTGTTCAAAGTGTTTTGGAACTAAAAGCCCAAGAAGGCGGTACCTTAGAGCTCAATTGTCAAACAGAACAATTACTGGTTAAGGCCGTTACAGGCGGAAAAATATATACACAAGGCTTTACAGACAACCAAGATATTGTCATTAATACAGGGGGCTCTTATGGGGGAGCAAAGTTTAAGAGCAAGTTTACAACCATTTCAGTTAATGCCGGAGGTGATGCAGAACTATATGCCACCAAATATGTAAAAGCAGACGTTAAAGCCGGCGGAATTGTTAAGGTTTATGGTGATCCTGAAAAAATGGACGAAAAAACAGTTTTCGGCGGAAAAATAGAACGAATAGAGTAGTTATAAATGATAGAAGATATACAGGCGGCAATACCATTGGGCTTTTTTTTAAGCTTTATGATAGGGCCTGTATTTTTTGTGTTATTAGAAACGAGTGCAACTAAAGGTTTTCGAGCAGGCTTAGCTTTTGACCTTGGTGTGATCATCGCAGATATTTTATTTCTCATTATAGCCTATTTCAGTAGTTTTCAATTACTGGAAAATCTCAGTAATCAACCAGGGCTATATGTATTTGGAGGAATGATTATTTTGGTTTATGGTATTGTGATTGTAGCCAAAAAAGACAAGAAAAACGAAAAGGTTAAAGCTAAAAAAGGAAACTATTTAGCATTATTTGTAAAGGGTTTTCTGTTGAATTTTATCAATATCGGCGTTTTGGTTTTCTGGCTGGGCGTATTGATTATCGTAGGACCGAGTCTTGACAATGAACCCGATAGAATACTTGTGTTTTTCGGAACGATGCTGGCGACCTATTTTATAACGGATTTGTTTAAAATATTATTAGCAAAGCAGCTGCGAAAAAAACTCACCAAAAAAAGAATTGGATTAATTAAAAAAGGCCTGGGGGTGGTTTTGATAGTATGCGGTGTGGTCTTGATTATAAAAGGATTCTTACCTAAAGACAAATTCAATATAAAAGACGGTATTGAACGAATTAATGAACAAAAAACCCAGTAATGTACCGGATTTTTAAAAGCATCGAGCGCCCCGACTATTCGATGGACCCGTTGTTCAATGAAATAAAAAAACCTTCCTAATAACAGGAAGGTTATGAGGCATCGAGCGGATTCGAACCGCTGTACAAGCTTTTGCAGAGCTGCGCCTAGCCACTCGGCCACGATGCCATTTTAGTGGTGCAAATGTACCACGTTAATTTTTGGTTTCCAAAACACTGAGGATTGATTATTACCGAGCAAGAATTACAGAAACACTTTCAACATCACCTCCTATCGGTGGGTTAATTTTAGAAACACTTACCTCCGCAGTATTGACCAAAGGGATTTCTAAAAAAACCCGGTCTAAAATACGTTTGGCAACATGTTCAAGAAGTTTGGATTTGATATCCATTTCTTCTTTCACAATATTGTTTAAATGAACATAATCAACAGTATCGTTAAGTTGATCCGTTTCGGAAGGTTTAGAAAGATTACAGGCCACTTCAAGGTCTACCCTATAATCACTTCCAATAATACTTTCTTCTTTTAAACAGCCATGCCAAGCGTGCACCCTAATGTTGTTTAATTTAATTTTCCCCATTGTTAAAATCAATAAGAAACAAAATTAACCTAAAGAAGACAAAGCCACTAGTAAGTACAACGACAATTACTGATTCCTTGAAACAAGTCCATACCAATGGTAAGAACGTGGGTACCAGAACTATAACCTAAAATTTCATTGGTGATTACTTGGTACGAATAGCCAAAGTAGAAATTATTCTTTTTTAAACCAGCGATGGGAGCAATATACAACGGAGAGCCTAACTGATCATTTAAAAAACGATAGGTCAATCCTAAATAGTAATAATCTTCAAAATCGTGGAACCTGAACTTGGCGTTCAAATCTGTTACCGAACGTCCATCATTCTCAAAATATTGAAAGAACACGGAAGGCTCAAATTCTACCTTACTGTTTTTGTTTTTCATAAAACTGTAACCCGCATAGGCATAATAGTTTCTTAGCGTATTAGGTTCAAAAGTAGGGTTGAACTGTTCCAAGTTTTTTGGTAAAATATTGGAAGCGTTTAAAGTGATATAGAATTTATCGTATCGATAGAGTAAGCCCAAATCAAAATTATGGTTTACGGTAGAACGGTCGTCGGTAGGTATTTGCCCATTTTCATCCCTAAAATTTTCCACATCAATCCGGAATTGGTTGAAGTTGTAGGAAACCCCAAATGATAAAAACTCGTCTTCATAGCGATCTAAGGTCAAATGGTGGGCAAAAGAAACCCTTGCACCCCTTTGACGGGTGTTACCATTACTGTCATTATACATGAGCATCCCTATACCGGATCGGTCTCCTATTCTGGCATCTGCCGCAACAGTTTGGGTGTCCGGAGCATCTTCAATACCTACCCATTGTGTTAAGCCGTTTAATCTAATTTTGATGTGGTCACCCACACCTGCGTAGGTAGGCGACATTAAAAAAGGATTGTCGGCAATATATTGTGATAATTGGGGTATCGTGAGCTCTTGTCCCTTTACAACAAAAGTAAAAAGAGAGAATAGCAATAAGATTTGGGTCTTTTTCATGACTCTACAGGTTAAATTTTGGATCAACGATAAAGGGTAAAATGACCTACAAATTCGCGATCGTCATTTTCGCCCCTTAGTTTTATGACATACCAATAGTCGCCAGTTGGTAAATCATTGTTTTGATACACACCGCTCCAAGGGGTATCATTTATTTTCATTCTATAGAGTTCTCTACCATAACGATCAAAGATGATAGTTAGTACATTTGGAAACGCCTCTAAATTGAGTGGCGCCCAAGTGTCATTCCAATCATCACCATCAGGCGTAAAGAAATTTGGAATCTCAATATCTACAAATTCAACAAAGATTTCAGCCGAGACCTCACAACCGTTTTGGTCAATAGCTCTAACCGTATAAGTATCAGTTCTATTGATGATAAAAGTATTGTCAGCACCATTGTTAACATCACCAAAAAACAAGGTATACGCTTCAAGACCACCATCAACAACAGCAGTAATTTCATTGATGCTGTTTTGCTGAAGAATTAATGTTAAAGGTTCAAAATTCTCAATAATGAAATCAATCTCATTAATACATCCGTTGGCGTGGGCTACGGTTAAGGTATGGTTGCCTGGAGCCAGGTTGGTAAAGTCAGCAGTAAGCTGCATATCCGCAGGATCTGTGGAATCTATAGCATACAACACATCGTTTAAGACGGAATCGTCTTCAAAAACAACTGCTAGCCTATTATCAGGAACAGCACCATTACATTCATAAATTGGTGTTATCTCGGCATTAATGTTAACGCCGGCATTGATTTCTACAATGATGTTTTCTTCACAGCCCTGGGCATCCCTAATAAACACGACATAAGACCCAACAGCAAGGCTATCAAACAAGAATTGGTCTTGTACAAAGTCAGCATCATTGCTAGAGTTTAAGCTTGTACTATATGGGGCGGTTCCGCCAGTAATGTTAATTTCAAAAGACCCATCTTCACTTCCTTCACAAACCTCATCAAGCACAGAAACAACGGTTGCCGCAACAGGCATAGGCTCTGTGATGGTGTATTCTAACAATTCAAAACAACCATTTTGGTCTTGGGCAATTATGGTGTAATCACCAGCAGTTAGATCGGTAAAAGTGTTTTCAACATCAAACTGATTAAGGTTTGGAGAAATAGCGTATTGATATCCACCAGAGCCACCCGAAAGAGTAACGGAGATACTACCATCTGCTTCTCCTGCACAACTTACATTATTAATGATTTCGGTGTATGTTAATGGCTGGGGTTCGGCAATGGAAACAAATTCAGCAGAAACAACGCAATCACCGCTAGTAACACTAACATAATAATCACCTTGTGGCAAATCTGTGAACTCGCCTAAAGATGTTGGACCAGCAATCCTAGAAGTAGTATTCAAACTAGCATCAGTAAACAACTCATATTGGTAGTTGCCCAATCCGCCATCTGCATCTGCATAGATAATAGCGGTGTTTTCTCCAGTACAGTTGATAACTGCTGCGGAAGAATCTACCACAAGCGTTAAAGGCTCAATAGGATCTTCCGTTATTTCGTTTGAAACAATAGAAGCACAATTAAAAGAATCCCTCACAAAGTAGCTATAGGTGCCAGCGTCAATAGCGTTGAAGAAATGGGTGTTTGGCCCATTGGTTTCGTTCATGGGTAAAAACGCTATCCCATCAACACTGTAACTATAAGGTCCTGTTCCGCCAGAAGCGCTAAGCTCTAATTCGGCCTGTGTGCTGCAGGTTAAAGGACTCATTCGGATCAATTGTGCAGACACTTCCGTTGGGTTCGTTATCGCCACAATAGCTGTTTCGGCAGTACAGCCAAAATCATCGGTAACGGTTATACTATAAAAACCTGCCAACAAATCATCAAAAGTTCCGATGGCCTGTGGCGCTGAAACTTGAGGCGGAACACTACCTGATATATCAGCATAAATGTTCAATTGATATTGGTAGGTTGCCAAAACGTTTCTTGCTGCTATTGTGGTGCTAACGGAAGCGGTATCATCTCCAAAGCAAACCAAAGTACTTGCCGAAATGGCAAGATCAATAGCATCAGGTCGAATTAAGGTTACTGAGTCACTGAAAACACATCCGAATGCATCGGTAATCGCAACAGTATAATCTCCTGCGGACAAATCAGTGAAAATATGTGCAGACACATCGTTTTCGGTATATGTTTGACCGGTCGTTGTATTGTTTAAAACAATGGCATAAGGCCCTTCACCTCCACTCGGGGTGATTAATAAGCGACCTTGGTCATTTGAACAACCTACACTTGCCTCTTCTGAGACAGAGGCGGTGATTGGAGTTGCCGGAGCTGTAATTGTAATGATATTTGAGGTTTCTTCACAGAATGGCGCTTGTGTTTGGGTTACAACGACATAATAGGTGCCGCCGGGTAAATTTGTAATTGGTGGTTGCGCAGCACTGGTACTTCCTGTTCCAGATTGACCTGCCACCGGGTTATTGTTCATATCAAATACCTGATAGCTGTAATTACCGGTGTAGTTGGTAATATTAAAATTAAAACTACCATCATCAACACCATTGTTCAAACACTCTTCATTGGTTAGCATTGCTGCCACTATGTCCATCTGAACAGGTTCCTCGATTGTGTGCACAGTTTCAATAATACAATTTGGACTGGCATCTAGGTTGGTAATACGCACACTATAATCGCCAGCAATTAACCCGGTAAATAGTCCGGTATTATTAGTATCGGTATACGTAATATTAATACCGTTTATTTCATATTGTAAGTTTGGCGTTGCAGAAACAGGGTTCAAGGTTACCCCTACTTGAATTTGTGCATCTGAACCAGGATTACAGGTTAACGCTGTTAAGTCCGTAATACTGGGATTGCTCATTTCAACGAACGGAGCAATGCTTACATTGGTTGCAACGGTATTTCTACAACCCCTGTCATCATAAACATAAATAGCATAAGAACCACCCGCATAATTAGTTTCAATATATATAGGGTTTGAACCATCTTGAACCGTAGTTGAGGTTGTAGTATTTATGAATTCAAACCGCACAAAATTACCGGAACCACCAACGATAGCGGCAGCATCAACAGAAATCATAGCATTGTTGGAAATGTTTCCTGTTGTACAACCAAATTCTGTAACTGTCGCATTTATATTAGAAATGACGTTTGGCTGATGAATCACCTGTGTAATATCTTGTGTACACCCATTTGCGGCAGTTATACGAATAGTGTAGGTGATTCCCGCAATTGTACCTTCAAGATTATCAAATACAGCAGTTGAATTTGTTACACTGGAAGCATTAGGGCTTATTGGGAAAGTATAACTGCTTCCAGGTCCTGAAATAATCGTGAACGTATATGGGCCTATACCATTATCGGGGTTTGCACTAACACTTATACTGCCATCATTTGCACCATTACAACTTACGTCTAAATGGTTGTCAATGGCAACACCTGGAATTACAGCTGCCTCTAATCTTTGGGTGATAGTCGTGCTACACGTATGACCCAAAACAGTATCCGTAATTGTAAAGACATAGTCGCCAACAATCGTAAGGTTTGTGAAAGAGGCAGAAGATGCTCCCAAAACAGTATCATCAGCGGGGTCGCTTATCAAAGTTCCTGGATATCTTACCTCATAATCAAAGGTTCCAGAGCCACCTGTTTGGGTAATATTGACATCACCGCCAGAAATACAATCTATGGTTTTGCTAATGCTCGCCACGGGTGCAATCACATCGTAAAGAAGAATTGCCGAGGTTGTTGCGGCACAAAACCACTGATCAGTAATTTGAACTTCATAAGACCCAGCTCCTAAACCGCTAAATATAGTAGTGTTTTGAGACGAACCGAAAGGACTTCCATTCAACAATAACTGGTAGGTATAGTTACTTCCTTGCCCACCGCTAGTTCCCACTACTTCAATTTCTCCTGAGAAATCCGTACAATTTCCCTGGTTGACTTGAAGCGTTGCGGTTATCGGCTCAGGATTAAACAGTGTTACATCGGGCAAGCGCTGCATGCAGTCATTAACATCCTTAATCCAAACTTGATAGTCTAGACCAGCTGGCATTACTCCGCCAGAAAGACCGGTAAATTGTGGAGAAGCCACAAAGTCACCAATTGCTGGTGCCGGATTGGTTGCTAGGGCTACATAATATTCATAACCACCCCATCCACCTAGTGCATCAATGATTTGAATAACACCATCATTAAGAGCACAAGTAACTTGTTCTACTTGCGTGTTTCCTGTAATTGGACCATTTGGCCCAGCAATACTAAAGCTCTCTGGATTCGAACAAAGCGGATTACCATCTTGTGTAATGACCACATAATAGTCACCGGCAGGCAGATTCACTAAGGCCGTAGGCCCTGGGTTAGGATGATTCAACACGCCTGTTTGTGGTGTATTCGTAATTTGTTCAAAAACCTGATAATCAAATCCTCCAACATAAGGGGTAATAGGGTCATTGATGGTAAAACTTACCGCGCCATCAGTTCCATCACACACTACATTGGCTATAGTCGTACTAATTTCAAAATTATTAGGTTCATTGACCGTATGTGAAATACTCACAATACAGCTTGTATTAACATTTCTTACTTCAAAATCATGTGTTCCAACAGCTAGGTTGGTAAATACGTTTGACGAACCGAACACACCAGCGGGCAATATTCTAAACTCATAATTAGCAAGACCTGCTGGGGTGCTGGAATCCGTTAACGAACCAAAGGCGTTAATGGTGATATTCTCACCAGCGACACATGAAATTTCTTGATCTACGGTTACCGTAGGCGCAAGCAATTCATCAAAAGGAGCAATGCTTGCCGTTGTTGTACCCACGCACCCATTATCGTCATAGACATTAATAGTGTAGTTTCCACCAAGGGTATTGGTTTCTATATAGGTATCGTTCGTTCCATTTTGAACAGGAGTAACCAAATCAAGGTTGTTGAAAAACTCATAACGAACAAAGTTATTTGAACCTCCAACAGCGCTCAAGACCGAAATGCTTGCATTGTTTTGATTGTTTCCTGATGTACATGCAAATTCTACAACAGCATCCATCGTTACCGTAATAGCTGTAGGTTCAGCAATGAGTATGGCCGCACTATCTACACTACAATTATTTGTAGCTGCGTCTCCAGTTACGGTAACAATATACCCTGCTGCAGTTGTCGTTGGGGCTAAGCCTGTAAAGGTTGCCGAGGTGTTTGTGCTGCTTGTTGGCAAAATGCTCGTGCCAGCACCATCTAATGAAGTAATTTCAAAACGATATGGTGAAACACCATTATTTACGGCCGAAATTGTAATCGTACCATCATTATCGCCGATACAAGTGATATCGGTGGTGTTTATGATATCTATAACAGGGTCTATTCTAGCAGGAACTTCTACAGTAAAAGTTCTTGGAGGACAACTCACTTTATTGTTGTCATATACGGCAACAGTATACGTTCCGGCAGCTGAAGCCAAATTCCAGACAATAGTATTGACCGGAGAAGGTATGGCTGTTCTAGCTTGATTAACAGGCCCTGTAATTTCATAATCATAAGACCCAGAACCATCTGTAGCCGAAATGGTTATTTCTGCATTTGGCGAAACCGTACAATCCAATAATTTACTTACGGAGGCACTCGCCTGTAAAGCAGGATAAATTTCTGCGGTATCGGTATCAGTACATCCGTTAGAATCAATAATGGATATGGCATAGGTTCCAACGGCCATGTTGTTGAAAACACCTCCGTTGCTCACATAGGTAGCGCCTCCGTCAACGGAATACAAGTATGGACCAGAACCGCCAGAAGCAGTAACCGTAATACTAAAAGGAGAATCACAATTTGTGGTAACCACTGTTGCTGTTGGGTTTTGGGAAACATCAATACTAACCGTGTGTATCGGCAGTATTGTAACTGGGCAACTAAACTGATCGGCTATTTCTACCAAAATGTCAAAAGGTGTCACAGTAGCATTAACCAAGTTTGAAATTGGCACTTCAACAGGATTGTCTGTTGTTACAATATCTGCAACAAAGTTTGTGCTGCTAAGGGTATACGTATAACTGCCTCCGCCACCTTGCGGGTTGTCAATTTCTATCAACCCAGGGTTGGCGCAAGTAATTTGTCGAATAACATTTGGGGTAAAAGTTATGGGGTCTAGCTCATCTAAGAACACATTTTCACTACCAATAACACAATTGTTTGGCGCAGCACCTCTAATTTCAACAAAGTACTCACCGGTACCTAAACTTGCGGGGGTTGGCACCACAAAAGAATCACCTGAAGTAAAAGCAGCTTCTGTTCCAGAAGCTATTAATGTTGGAGCACCTATAGGTAGCACATCATCTACGCGATAAAAATCCCAATCGAAAGTTCCGCCGAGTTCTCCAAGGGTAGTTTCGGTAACCGTATAGGTAATTTGTCCGTTAGTCAAGCCAGCGCATCTAGGGGTTACATCAGCACTAATTTCAACAGGTGGTGGAGCAAGTGAATTCACATTGACGGAACTCTGCCGTACACACTGTGGCGGCCCAGAAGCATCCCTTACATAAAAAACATAGGTTCTACCAGGGACTAGCCCTGTAAAAACGTGATTTCCTGGTGTAGCTGCTGTCCAGACAGGCGCTGTTGGGTCAAAACTAACAGGGTTATCGGTATAGGCATATTCGTAAGGAGACAAACCAGCGGTTCCTTGAACAGTTACCTGTAGTTCATTACAATTAAGAACAATTGCATTGATATCAATGTTGAGGTCGTCTAATGGAAACGGCACCACAAATGGTGGAAAATCGGTTTGGCAAACGGTATTTCCTAAGCCATCTACTGTTCTCATCGATGGATTTACAATGTCACCAGAATTAAACCCTGTTATTTGGTCTGTTGTTCCGGGTACTGTACTGTCGCCGGCCCAAGTAAGCCCGCCATCTGCACTAAATTGTATCGTTCCCAGAGTTGTTGGGTAGGTTAAAAATTCAATACCGAAATCATTGATGTTACCAGTACAATTTCCTGGCACGACGCCTTGAACTGTTGCCGAAAGTTCGTCTGGGTTGTTAATTGTAACAGGGGTTTGGGTGTTTGAACAACCATTGGCATCCGTTACAATTATGGTATAATCACCAGGCATTAGGTTTAAAAAGTCTTGGGTGTTACCAACTACATTGGTAAGCGTTTGGTCTGACGCCCCAGCATTATCTAAGTCAATTATTTGAATAGTGTAAGGATTATCACCCGCGGCAATTGCTATGGCAATGGAACCTAAACCATCATGACATTCAGGATCCGTTGGGGTTGGAGTGTATGCTAAAGTAACTGCAGGGTCAACGGTAACGGTTTCCATATAGTTACATGCATCTGGAGCAACGGCAAAATTATCTCTCACATAAACATCATAATCTCCGTCGTTACCAGTGGTAATGTCTATAAAGTTTGACGCCCCAAAATCGGCAAAAACAGGAACATTCCCAGCTGGCATAAAGGCATATAGGTAATCCCCATCACCTCCTGTTGCCGTAACCGTGATACGACCATCGGCACAAGAACTAATATGTTCAATAGCCATGGTAGCAGTTAAGTTTGGATTTAAAAAAGTGGACAGTAGATTAGACCCTACCGGACAGCCAAACTGATCTCGAACCTCAACATCATAACTTCCGTTGGAAAGTCCGCTGAAAGTATAGGATGTAGCATTTGCAGGCGTTGGAGTTATCCAAGGCCCACCATCTAATCTGAATTGATAGTTTCCATTACCAGCAGTTACATTAACCACTATTGAACCATCATTTGCACCAGAATAACATGCAGTAGGTGTCAAATCAAATACAATAGTATCAGGAGCTGTTGTTCCAATCCCCAAATCAATAACATCTTCACAGCCATTGGTGTCTCGAACACGAACCACATAACTTTCGCCAGGATTGTTCGCTGGAAGACCACTAAAAATTGTTGAGGTTTGGTAAGGGGTTACAACAGCCGTAATATTATAAGGACCGCCAATTGGCCCATCATTGATTTCTAATTGATATTCATAAAAAGGAGTGCCACCAACCGCACTTGCTGTTATTGTAGCCCCGCCATTGTCACAGGTTACATCTTCTGTTAAGCTTGCGTTTGCCACAATAGCATTTGGTTCTGTGAGTGTTTGGCTCAGATTTACCGTACAACCTGCAATCGGGTTATCAACATCCCTAACCACAATACTGTGTGGTTGTGCATTAAGACCTGTAAGTTGTTCAGCCGCAAAGAAAGGTCCCACAAAGGCAGCACTATTTATGCTGTATTCAAAGCCGCCCGCACCATAGTTATTGGCATCAATAGTTATTGAACCCGAACCATCTCCGTTACAATCTAAGTTTTCAAAAGCAGTGATGGAAGCTTCAAAAGCGAACCCATCTTCAACAATAACGGTAGTGTCCACATGACAGTCCGTTCCATAGGTAACCCTTAAGGTGTGCGTTCCAACAGGCACATCGTTAAAGACATCTGCCCCTACACCCGTTTGTCCAGGAAGAACACCATCTAAAATATAGATGTAAGATGCATCAAAAGGCGTAACCGTTACATTACCAGTTCCATCGCAGTTGTACGCTACACTATAATCAACCACAGGAGCTGT
>CAYGUO010000062.1:0-16010 GCA_964353095.1 uncultured Flavobacteriaceae bacterium
ATAAAAAAACACACTTCATAGATGTTTTAACAAAAAATGTTTTATATTTAGGTCAAATAAATGTTATCAAATGGAAAATTATTTAATTCTGTTGGGCATGTATTTGATTTTGATGATTTTTGTCAAAATTTATTTTGCCGCTGCTAATAGAGAGTAGTTGTAAAATTTAAAAATACCCCCGAAAGCTGTATCTTCTAAATGTGTAGATGTTAAAATCACAACTTAGAATAGATTATATCAACAAAAGAAAGTTGCTTAGCAACGACTACGTAGAACGTAACAGTATTACGATAGCTAACAATATACTTAAACTTCCAATTTGGAAGTTTTCTTTTTACCACGTTTTTCTTTCGATAGAAAAAAATAAGGAGGTCGACACTACGCCTCTGTTATCCGTGCTCAATGGTAAGGATAAAAACATCATTGTACCCAAAATCATTTCTAAATCAAGCCTAAAAAACTTCTTGTTGACAGACAATACGGTTTTAAAACCCAATGCTTTGAGAATACCTGAGCCAGTTGATGGTATTGAAATTGATGAGGCCAAGATAGATGTGGTTTTTATTCCGTTATTGGCTTTTGATAAAAACGGAAATAGAGTGGGCTACGGAAAAGGGTATTACGATCATTTTCTTGCTAAATGTAGGCCGGACATTATTAAAGTAGGGCTTTCGTTTTTTGAAGCTTCAGAAAATATAGAAGATACTGGGGAACATGATGTTGCCTTGGATTACTGCATTACTCCAAATACAACATATCGGTTCTAATGTTCCATTTTGGCAAAAGCTTTTTTGTTAAAAAAGATTAGAATTCCAACACCTGTGCTAATCGCCGTGTCGGCAACATTAAAAATAGGATCAAAGAAAGAGAAATTGTTTCCGCCAAAAAAGGGCACCCATGAAGGCCATGTTGCATTTTTAATGATAGGAAAATAAAGCATATCCACTACTTTGCCATAAAATAGCTTTCCATAGGGTTCATCTGAAAATAAGGTAGCTACTTCACCATAACTATTGTTGAAAATTACTCCGTAAAATATAGAGTCAATAATATTGCCCAAGGCTCCTGCAAAAATTAGTGAAACCGCTAAAATCAATACTTTAGGCGAGTTTTTCTTGATAATATCAAACAACCAATAACCTATTCCGAAAATGGCAAAGAGTCTAAAGATGGTTAAAAAAAGCTTTCCAGCTGAATCGGAGATGGGTAAAATATCACTTAGTTTGGTGCCCCAGGCCGCTCCTTCGTTTTCAATAAATAGAATTTTGAACCAGCTAAAAACCTCAACTGAATCTTGATATACAAAATGTGTTTTTATATAAATCTTACTGATTTGGTCCACTAATAGAACCAATATGATTAGGACGAGGGATTTTTTTAAACTCATTATCTAACAATAAAGTGAACAAAAATAGCCATATTATTCGGTTTTATTGATTTGGATGTTGCCCTCAACAGAGTTTAGGGTGTAACGCTGATTTCCATCAGGGATATCTGCAAGAACGACCTTTCCATAAATACTTTGCGCTTCAATGGAACCTACTTTGGTCCTTACCAGAATATTTCCCTTTTGTGTTTTTATCGCTGCTTTTTCCGTTACATTGTTCAAGGTGCAATCCCCATCGGCGAGGGTCACCTTTAAATAACGATAATTGCCTGTGGCCGTTACGAAACTATTGGTGCCGTATACGGTTACATTCAAATATTCCGGAAGGCTAATCTCCAAAGAAATGGAAACGACTTTATGTGCACTAAGTTTATCGTTTGGTTGTATGAAATTTGGAAGAAACCCTGCGCTTACCAAAACGTTATTGCCAACCTGTTCAATATTGAGGGCTAAATCTTTTTGATATTCCCCTTCAATAAAAGCCTTTACCTCAATTTCTTTTGATTTGGTAGTAATCAGATTGACTTTAAAACAATTTTTGGTATCAATTTGAACATATTGTCTGTTCGCCTCAATTAGGGCTTTTTTGACACGTTTTTGGGCATTCAATAACGGAATACAAAGTGCTAGGACGATAAAAAAGAGAGCGGGTTTCATAAATAAAAAAACGCCCGTAGGCGTTCTTCTTATTTTTGCATGTTTTTTGCCTCAATACTTAATGTAGCATGGGGTACAAGCTTCAGGCGCTCTTTATTAATAAGCTTGCCTGTTACGCGACAAACCCCGTAGGTTTTATTTTCAATACGTAACAACGCATTTTTTAAATCGCGAATAAATTTTTCCTGTCGGATAGCCAATTGTGTATTGGCTTCTTTGCTCATGGTTTCGGAACCTTCTTCAAAAGCTTTGAATGTAGGAGAGGTATCATCAGTACCGTTGTTACCGTCATTCATATAAGCACTTTTAAGCAATTCTAAGTGCATGTTTGCTTTTTCAATTTTTTCTGTAATAAGTGTCTTGAACTCTGCAAGATCTTTATCGGAGTATCTAACTTTTAAATCTTGTGCCATTTTTAATGTTTTTGGATAAACAATTTAGTGTTCACATCATCGAAAGCAATTTCCGTGCCTTCCTCTAAACTATCTTCATATTTAAGCTCCGCCGTAAGGGTTTCACTTTTTAAATAGTGTTCGTTCTTCGCAACGGCCTTTTCAATATGACCGTCTTTTAAAATACTAAGGTCAATTTTATCGGTAACTTCAAAACCCGATTCTTTTCTTAGGTTTTGAATTCTGTTGACCAGTTCTCTTGCAATACCTTCGTTTTTAAGGTTCTCATCAATGGTGATGTCCAAAGCTACTGTTAAAGCACCTGAACTTGCCACTAACCAACCTTCAATATCTTGAGAGGTGATTTCTACATCAGACAACTGTAAATTAATACTTTTATTATCTAGTTGTAGCGTTAATTCGCCTTGTTGTTCAATTTTTTGGATGTGTTCCTGTTCTAAAGCATTTATAGCTGTTGAAACTGCTTTCATGTCTTTCCCAAATTTTGGGCCTAAAACCTTGAAATTTGGTTTGATTTGCTTCACCAAAATATCGGAAGCATCGTCCATCAGCTCAATAGACTTAACATTGACTTCAGATTTGATTAAATCCGAAACTGCCTCAATTTCATCTCGTTGTGTGCTACTTAAAATAGGAATCATGATTTTCTGCAAGGGCTGTCGCACTTTTATTTTTTCTTTCTGTCGGATGGATAACACTAAAGAAGAAATCTTTTGTGCCGTTTGCATTTTACCCTCTAGGGCTAGATTAACCATTGTACTGTCAAATTTTGGAAAATTTGAGAGATGGATACTTTCAAAACCTTCTTTGCCCGTAACGGCATCCAGATCTTTATACAGCCTATCCATAAAAAATGGGGCGATTGGGGCTGATAATTTGGCTACAGTTTGCAAACAGGTATACAGGGTTTGGTAAGCAGAAATTTTATCATGCTGATAATCTCCTTTCCAAAAACGTCGTCTGCTTAAACGAACATACCAGTTACTTAAATTTTCTTGTACGAATTCTGAAATATAGCGTGCTGCCTTTGTGGGCTCATAATCGTTATAAGCTTCATCAACTTTTTTGATAGCGGTGTTTAATTCAGATAGAATCCACTGATCCAGTTCTGGGCGATCATTTAATTCAATTTCATCCTCTTGATAAGAAAAACCGTCAATGTTGGCATAAAGGGAAAAGAAAGAATAGGTGTTGTAAAGCGTGCCAAAAAACTTGCGTTTTACCTCTTTGATTCCTTCAATATCAAACTTTAGATTATCCCATGGATTGGCATTTGAAATCATATACCAACGCGTGGCATCTGCCCCATGTTCGGGTAAAGTTTTAAAAGGGTCAACGGCATTACCCAAACGCTTTGACATCTTTTTACCCTCTTTATCCAAAACCAAACCGTTAGAAACGACGTTCTTATAAGCCACGCCATCAAAAACCATGGTTGCGATGGCATGTAAGGTATAGAACCAACCTCGCGTTTGATCCACTCCTTCAGCGATAAAATCTGCTGGAAAAGTTTCAGCATTGTCAATAAATTCTTTCTTTTCAAAAGGATAGTGCCATTGTGCGTAGGGCATGGAACCGCTATCAAACCAAACGTCAATCAAATCAGTTTCTCGTTTCATTGGTTTTCCCGATGCGGAAACCAAAGTGATTTGATCTACGATATTCTTATGTAAATCTATTTTGTCATAGTTGGCCTCACTCATATCACCAACAATGAACTCATCAAAAATATCTTTTTCTAAAACCTTGGCGTCAACGGCTTTTGCCATTTCAGCTTTAAGTTCGGCAACGGAACCGATGATAAGTTGTTCGCTTCCATCTTCGGTTCGCCAAATAGGCAAAGGAATACCCCAATAGCGTGAACGGGAAAGGTTCCAGTCATTTGCGTTGGCCAACCAATTTCCAAAACGGCCCTCGCCAGTAGACTTGGGTTTCCAATTTATGGTCTCGTTTAGTTCAAACATTCGGTCTTTAACGTCGGTAACCTTTATAAACCAAGAATCTAAAGGGTAGTACAAAATAGGCTTGTCCGTACGCCAGCAGTTGGGATAGCTGTGCACATATTTTTCAACCTTAAAGGCCTTGTTTTCTTCTTTGAGTTTAATGGCAATTTCAACATCAATGGACCGTTCGGGCGCCTCCCCATCATCGTAGTATTCATTTTTAACGTATTTGCCACCAAATTCTTTTAATTCAGGTCTGAACCGCCCTTGTAAATCAACTAATGGCACAGGATTGTTATGCTCATCTAAAACTAACATTGGTGGGATTTCTGGTACTGCCTGTTTAGCCACAAAGGCATCATCAGCACCAAAAGTTGGAGCAGTATGAACAATACCGGTACCATCTTCAGTAGTTACAAAATCACCGGCAATTACCCGAAAGGCGTTTTCTGCATTTTCGTATGGGCTGATGTAATCGATTAACTGTTCGTAACGAATCTCTAATAGATCTGACCCTTTGCATTCTGTTGCAATTAAATAAGGAATCTTTTTATCCTCTTTTGAATAACTTGAAAGAATAGAAACATCATCTGTTTGTTCATACTTACCTCCAAACTGCTTGCCAACCAAGTTTTTGGCCAAGATTACATGGACTGGTTCAAAAGTATATTGGTTATAGGTTGCAACAACAACATAATCAATCTTAGGGCCAACAGTAAGTGCCGTATTACTAGGCAGTGTCCATGGGGTTGTTGTCCACGCAAGAAAATGGAGGTGGTCAAATTTCTTTAAAAACTCTGGTAATGAAGTTTCAACTGCTTTAAATTGTGCTGTAACCGTGGTATCTGTAACATCTTGATACGTTCCGGGTTGGTTGAGCTCATGTGAGCTTAAACCTGTGCCTGCTTTTGGGGAATAAGGCTGAATCGTGTAGCCCTTATATATCAGTCCTTTATCATAAATCTGCTTTAACAACCACCAGACAGATTCCATGTATTTTGACTTATAGGTAATGTATGGATCATCCATATCTACCCAATAGCCTACTTTTTCGGTCATTTCATTCCATACATCCGTGTAGCGCATTACTGCTTTTTTGCAAGCTGCGTTGTACTCTTCTACCGAAATTTTGGTGCCAATATCTTCTTTGGTAATTCCAAGTTCTTTTTCAACCCCAAGTTCTATAGGTAACCCGTGGGTATCCCAACCTGCTTTCCGTTTTACTTGAAAGCCCTTCATGGTTTTATACCTAGGAAAAATATCTTTTATGGTACGGGCCATTACGTGGTGAATGCCTGGCATTCCGTTAGCAGAAGGCGGGCCTTCGTAAAAGACATAGTTCTCCTTACCTTCACGAGTGGACACACTCTTTTCGAAAATATTATTTTCTTTCCAATAGGCCAATATTTCATCTGCCACTTTTGGTAAGTCCAATCCCTTATATTCTGCAAACTTCATAATGCGTTCTCCTTCTGGATTTACAAGGATGCAAAAATAAAAATTTAGACCGAATTAGGTAGTATTCAGTGACCTAAATGATTATTGTTGTGTCTTACCCTTGAGATTTACATCTAAATCTCTCTTTTAAACGTATATGTACAAAACAAACACTAAAACTGTAAAAATGAAAAAAGTATTATTAGCCGTATTGGCTTTATCAATGACAACTTCTGTTCTGGTTTCTTGTAAGGATGCCGCAAAAAAAGCAGAAGATGCTGCAGAAGCTACTGAAAGTGCTCTTGACGAAGCAGGGGACAACCTTAAAGAAGCAGGCGAAGGCTTAAAAGAAGCAGGTGAAAATGCTATGGATAAAGCTCAAGAAGCTGGCGAAGAAATGAAAGAAGCTGGCACAAAAGCAATGGATAGTATCAAAGCTGCTGGTGAAGGAGCAATGGACAAAGCCAAAGAAATGGGTGCTGATGCTAAAGAAGCAGGTGAAAATGCTATCGATAAAGCAAAAGAAATGGGCCAAGATGCTAAAGATGCCGTTGACAAAACAGCAGCTGACGCTAAAAAAGTGGTTGACCACAGATAGTTAAAAACACCCCACAAAAACGTAGACCCTGGCATCATTGTCAGGGTTTTTTGTTTTAAAACCGATACCCTAGCCCTAAAATTAAATTAATACCTGGGGCTACAATACCCGAAGAATAGGTTCGGTAGCGTTGGTCAGTCAAATTCTCAAGGCTCAAAGTGGTATTTAAAGCATTTGAAATTTGATATTGCGACCTAAAATTTAAGGTGTACCATGAGGGTGAAAAAGGATTACCATTAGCATCTTGCGCATAAATAAAATCTTTACTGCGCTCGGAAATCGCCAGATTTTCAAAAGCTATCTCCCCATTGTAATTCAAAAAGAAATCTGCCTTAAGTTTTTGGTTTTGCCAAATCACATGAAAATCAGCAAAAGTTGGTGCAGCATGTCTCGCTGCAGAATCAGTTCCATCTTCATCTTCTTCAATACCTTCGGTAAGGGTGAGGTTTCCAGCGACGGATAAATGCTCAGTCATAAAAGCTTCCAAACCAAATTCGAAGCCGTAGACATAGGCTTTTGCCGCATTTTGAATTGCTTGTACATTACTGAGCTCACCGTTGTACGGTATTTCTGTCAAACCGTTGAAGGTAAAATTTCTACGAACGAGCGCATCAACTAAATACGTGTAAAATGTTGCCCCTTTGATAACCACTTTATCATTAAAATTTTTCTGAATACCAAAATCCATGTTATACGCATACTCCGGCTCCAAATCAGGATTTGGGACTACAACCGAACCTGGTTCAGAATCAAATACCTTACCAATATCATCAATGTTTGGAGCCCTAAAACCCGTTGATCCATTCAAGGTGATTTGTAAATCAGCTCTAGGAAACCAACTCATTCCCAAACTACCCGTAAATGCCCCTGTGATCAAATCTGCCTCATCAAAAGGAAATTGAAAAAAGGTATCGTCAAACTGTGCATCTACCCAAACTTGACTGTAACGCAAGCCTGCCATTAGGGTTAAGTTCGGTTTTATTTGGTAACTACTGTTGATATAACCAGCAAAGGTTTGCCACGTAGAACCATCTGGATGCCTAGATACGGCATCAGTACGCTCATTGGTTTCAATGTTTAGGTCTTGCCCATCAGAACCAACTTTGTTAAAAATATATTCTGCACCATAATACAGCTGTAAATCACCGATTTTTTTATTTTCAAAATCTAGATTAAAAGAGAGTGCATCTACTTTTTCAATGGTGGTATTTCTGGTAAGGTCTTGAAAGTCCCGACTATTTCTACTTTCTTCAAAAAATTGGTAGGCCGTGGTAAATTTCACCCCATCATAAAACTTTCCATTACCCTTTTTGGTAACTTGTAAATTTCCCATAAACCATTTTTGAGGGCCATAAAACCACTCCCCTGAACGAAGTCCATCATCAGCACTATTAGGTCGTATTAACCGGTCATATCTTGAATAATCTGATGTTTCCGAATAGTATAGGCCTAAATCATAGTTCCAATTATTATTTGGTTTAAAACGAAATTTTTGAAGAAAATTAATTTGGTTATAACCAGAAGTAATCTGCTTTTGAGGATTGTCGTTGTTCACTAAAACATCTTGTCCATTTTCACGAATCACAAAATTGTTTCTTAAGTAAGATTCAGGCCCATGGCTACCCATTCGTAAATCTCCAAAATCATTGGAGCTAAAGCTGGTATAGGATGCCCAAGTTTGATGTCCTAAATTAAAATCAAGATGAAAGGTGTTCTCAGCATTTGCCGACGCAAAACGGTAGTTGGTATTACCTGAAAATGTTAAACTGTCAGTATATGAAAACCGTGGGGTCTGGGTGAAAAAGTTCATAACACCACCAATGGCATCACTACCATAAATAACAGATCCAGGCCCAAAAATAACTTCAGTGTTTTTTATAGTGAAGGGATCAATGGAAATAACATTTTGAACATTACCACCTCTAAAAATAGCATTGTTCATACGAACACCATCAACGGATAGTAACAACCTATTTGTTGAAAAACCTCGAATCATGGGGCTTCCGCCACCTAATTGGCTTTTTTGAACAAATACTTTGCCGCTATTTTGTAATAGGTCTGCAGAAGTCTGTGGATTAGTGAACGCAATACTCTTGGCATCAATAGAGGCTATTTTTTGTGGAATATCCTTACGTTGCTGTTCCCATTTAGAAACGGATAAAACAACTTCATCCAACTGAGAGGGTTTTAGGGTCAAGTACATTCTATTGCCCCGTTTGGCGATGAGTGCCTTGGTTATTTTAAAAGTTTCATAACTAATATGTTTTACCGTAAGCCGTTCGTTGGTTCCAAAAATTGAAATATCAAAACGACCGTCAAAATCAGTAACGGCTGTTTTTGATTTGTCTGAATTATAGATTGCCGCATTTACGATAGGGTTTCCAGAATCAGCATCTAGCACAAGAACCTGCTGGGCAAATACCCCACTTGAAACACAATATAAAATGATGAAAAAAAGGATGCGCATACTAGTCAAAAACTGCATTTAAAACTGCCAAAGACTTGGGTTTTCTGAATCCTTGTAAATGTAATTCAAAATACAGAATTACAGATTTTAAAAGTGATTCACGTGTAGTCTTGGATATTTTTACTGCTGGTAATGCATCAAAATTTATGCCCAACAGGCTTTTGAAGTTGGAACAATTTTCATTTGATATCAAAGGGTTTAGTGATGGCTTTGAAATAAAAACGCCTTCCAACAGATCAAAATAGCTGCCTTCGGTAGTATTGACGTCAGGATAAAAGCCTAAATACTTGGTTAAATTCAATAAAAACAACAAATGAAAATTAGCGATTCCTTCATTTTCATCAAGCCATTTTAAAGCCTTTTCTAAGTAATGATACAGAACAAGGTCTTTTTCTTCTTCTTGGATACTGTTTTTGACCATCTCAGCTAAAAAAAGTACCAAACTATTCTTGATGACGTCAGTATGTAGGGTTTTATAGTGATGTAGCACCTTCACTTCTTTGATACTTTCTAAAGTGCCTTTGTTTTTGTGTGATGCATTAAGCTCTAGTTGCATCAATGGTTGAAAATAAGCCACTTTAAGTTTTCCTTTTTTTGAGGCCAATACTCCCTTGAGTAAATATGATTTTAAGCCATCAGAAGCGGTATATGCTTTAACAATCAGACTTGTATCGCCATATTTTAGCGAGGAAAGTATAATAGCTTTGGTGGTGACCTGCATAGGCGCAAAGGGTTAAAACAAAAAGTGAACAGCAAATTTAACCTTCTTGTGGTTAAACCTACTGTTCACTGTTGATAGTTTACACGATGAACGCGTTAAATATCTCGAAGTTCTTTACTTCAAGGGTCTTAAATTACACCTTGGGCAAGCATAGCATCAGCAACTTTTACAAAGCCGGCGATGTTTGCACCTTTAACATAATTACAATAACCGTCTTCTTCTTTTCCATATTCTACACAAGAGGTATGAATATCTTCCATAATACCTTTTAGTTTCTCATCAACCTCTTCGCGTGTCCAGCTAATTCTTAAAGAGTTCTGGGACATTTCAAGACCTGATGTGGCTACGCCACCTGCATTAGAGGCTTTACCTGGGGCGAATAGTATTTTAGCTTCATGAAAAGCATGGATTGCCTCAGGTGTAGAGGGCATGTTTGCTCCTTCTGCCACGCAAATGCATCCATTCTTTATCAGTGTTTCGGCATCATTTCCACCTAATTCGTTTTGCGTAGCACATGGTAAGGCTACATGACAAGAAACTTCCCATGGTGTTTTGCCTGCGTGATACGTACCCGAAGCGTATTTATCTGCATATTCTGAAATTCTGCCACGGCGGTTGTTTTTCAAATCCATCACAAAAGCTAATTTCTCGGCATCAATTCCGTCTTTATCGTAAATATATCCGCCAGAATCAGAAAGCGTTAATACTTTTCCACCTAGCTGTAATACTTTTTCAGCAGCATATTGTGCCACGTTACCGGAACCAGAAATCACAACATCTTTACCACTAAAAGATTCACCTTCTGTTTTTAGCATGCTATCGGCAAAATATACGGTACCGTACCCAGTTGCTTCCGGACGAATTAAAGAACCACCCCATGAACGACCTTTACCGGTTAAAACCCCAGTAAATTCGTTTCGTATTTTCTTGTACATCCCAAATAGGAAACCAATTTCACGGGCACCAACGCCAATATCACCAGCTGGCACATCGGTATTTGGTCCAATATGTCTGTTTAGCTCTAACATAAAGGCATGGCAAAAACGCATTACCTCATCATCTGATTTTCCTTTTGGGTCAAAATCAGATCCACCTTTACCACCACCCATGGGTAATGTGGTCAAACTATTTTTGAATACTTGTTCAAAAGCTAAGAATTTTAAAACACTAGCATTCACCGTTGGGTGAAAACGAAGTCCACCTTTGTAAGGCCCAATTGCAGAGTTCATCTGAATACGGTAGCCACGGTTTACATGAATGTCACCATCATCATCTACCCAAGCTACCCTAAAAGAAAGTAAACGCTCTGGTTCAACCATTCTAAAAACAATGTTCTTCCCAATATAAATTTCATCTTTAGCAATCTACGGAATTACAGTTTCTGCAACTTCTTGTACCGCTTGAATAAACTCGGGCTCATGACCATTTCTGGAAATGACCTCGTCCATAAATGTTTTAATTTTTTGTTCCATAAACGGATTGCTAATGTTTTAATTTTTTGTCTTTAAAAAGGCTTATTTTATTAAATTAGGAATATAACGTCAAAATTATGCTATTTGTATAATTTAAAAACCATTTTTTTAAAAATTTTCTAAAAAGATTTAACCAATGGCCTGCTCCAGATCGGCGATTAAATCATCGGCATCTTCAATACCCACACTTAAGCGTATCAAGGCATCCACAACGCCGCTTTTTTCACGTTCTTCTTTAGGGATACTTGCATGGGTCATACTGGCCGGATGACCTGCTAAACTTTCAACACCACCCAGTGATTCAGCAAGTGTAAATAGTTGTAAGCGTTCCACTATTTTTATGGTGTCTTCATAACTGCTTCCGTGTGGCACAAACGAAATCATGCCGCCAAAATCATCCATTTGACGCTTAGCAATAGCATGATTGGGATGATTTTCAAAACCGGGCCAATACACCTTACCAATTTTAGGATGATTGGCCAGATATTCCGCAATTCGCTTTCCATTTTCACAATGCCTTTGCATACGAATATGTAGGGTTTTGATTCCGCGTAAGGTTAAAAAACTATCCATAGGGCCACAAATGGCACCACTGGCGTTTTGGATAAAGTATAATTTATCTGCGAGAGCCTTATCCTTAACCACTAAAGCCCCAACGACCACATCGCTATGGCCTCCTAAATATTTGGTTGCGGAATGCATCACAATATCAGCACCTAAATCTAATGGACGTTGCAAATATGGGGTGGCAAAAGTATTATCAACGGCCAATAATAAATTGTGTTTTTTAGTTAACGCAGCAATACCTTGAATATCAATAATATTCATCATGGGGTTGGTAGGGGTCTCTACCCAAAGTAGCTTTGTATTGGCATTTATTTGTGCTTCAATGGTATCTAAAGACTGCATCCCAATAAAGTGGAAGGTGATTCCGAATTTTTCAAAAATTTGTTTGAAGATGCGATAACTACCACCATAAATATCATTGGTAGAAATGACTTCATCACCAGGATGTAATAGTTTGATTACGGCATCAATCGCAGCCATACCGCTGCCAAATGCCAAACCGTACGCTCCATTTTCAATACTTGCCAATGAATTTTCCAAAGCAGTACGTGTGGGGTTGGCACTACGCGAATACGCAAAACCTTTATGACCACCTGGTGTGGTCTGCGCATACGTTGAGGTTTGATAGATAGGAGGCATTACAGCACCATAACCAGCATCAGGTTGTTGGCCTCCGTGTATGGTTTTCGTATTGAATTTTAATTTTTTTCTACTCATTAGCCATAAATACGTACACAAATGTATTGTTAAGTTTCGGAGTAATCAACGAAAGTCTATTTTTGAAGCTTATTTATAACTCTCATGAAAAATTACTTCTACTTCCTTTTTTGTATGCTTGTTTTTCTTGGTTGTGAAACGGAATCAAAACTTACTTTTGAGAATCATGTTTTAGCAGGCGAGACTTGTACTACTTGTGCAGTAATTACCATAGAAGTACCCCAAGCCTTGGATGATTTAAAAATTGCAAATACCATCAACACTAGTATAGATGAAGAATTGATTTACACTTTAAAATTTGAAGAGGAAGCTGAGGTAAATACCGTTACTGATGCAATAAGTTCGTTTAACAATAGCTATCAAAGTATGGTTACTGCGTTTGGTGAAACAGCAGAGCCTTGGGAGGCTTCGGTAAAAGGGAATATCACCTTTGAAAACGCAAAACTGATTTCATTGGCGTTGGAAAACTATACCTATACCGGTGGTGCGCATGGTTACTTTTCTAAGGTATTTCTCAATTTTGATAAGAATAAAGGAGCTGAATTAGAGGGTTTTGAATTTTTTAAAGATATGGTCGGATTTTTAACGCTAGCAGAACGTAAATTTAGAGAAGAGCACGGGATTCCCGCAACGGGAAATATAAATGCGACGGGTTTTATGTTCTCCGGTGATACTTTTCACCTAGCCGAGAATTTTGGATTTACCGCAGATGGAATACAATTGCACTATAACCAATACGAAGTGGCCTCTTATGCTGACGGGCCGCTGGTACTTACCATTTCTTACCAAGATGCAAATCCGTTTTTAACGGATACTTATAAAGTAAAAGTGAATTAATTCTTCACTGCCCTGGCTAAGGCCATGATGCTTCCTAAATGAATGCCTTCATGAAAAGCATTAAAAGCAATCGCGTCTTCAATGGAATTTAACTCCACTTTTGGCGTGGTCATATAACTTTTAAACCCTTTAAAAACACCATTTTCATAATCAGACCTTGTCTGCTGAGGTAAGGAAAAAAGTAGTTCTTTAACTTCTTCTACTTCCGCTTCGGTCGGTCTATCTTTTGGAGCGGTCCCTTTCTGGTAGTTGTCCACCAAATCTTGTGAAATATGTAAAGGAAGTCCGCTTAAACCATAGGCCAATTTCTGTTCGGTAACGACCACATGGGCAATGTTCCACCAGATATTGTTATTGAACCCTTTGGGTATTTTAAACAGTTCTTCTGTTGCCGTGTTTTTAAGATAATGATATAAAAGCTTACGATTTTGTGTGATGATAGTAAATTGCGTTTCCAATAGTGAATAGTTTAGATTGTGCTTAAAAATAGTTCAATTTGTTAGAATTGGGTTTCTTTGTGGAAAGCATTAAATCACATTTAGAAAATTCCCGCCTTTTGGGGCATAAAAAATAGTATTATGAGAACAATATTCCATTTAGAAACCTGTAAAACCTGCCAAAAAATCTTAAAAGAATTAGAACCTCTAGAGGGTGTTGAACTTCGTGAAATTAAATCTAAAGGCGTTACACCAGAAGAGCTTGAAGCCATGAGAGCATTAACTGATAGCTATGAAGCATTATTCAGCAGAAGGGCTATGCTTTTCCGCCAGCGAGGCTTGAACAATCAAGAACTGGGTGAAGAAGATTACAAAAAACTGATTTTAGAGCATTATACCTTTTTAAAGCGTCCGGTGGTGGTGGTAGATAATCAAATTTTTATTGGTAACGCCAAAAAGCAAGTGGAAGCAGCAAAAACTGCCCTTCATTAATGAGTAAACGTACCCTTGCCTTGCTTGCCGCTGTTGCGGCAACGACCATTTACGGTATTAACCACACCATTGCAAAGGGCGTGATGCCTACCTATGTTACCCCATTTGGTTTTATTTTCCTTAGAGTGGTTGGGGCTGCGGCCTTGTTTTGGGGTATTTCTTTCTTGGGGCCTAAAGAGAAAATCGAAAAAAAAGATTGGGGTAGATTGGTATTGGCAGCTTTGTTGGGCATGGTCATTAATATGCTCTCCTTTTTTAAGGGACTAGAATTGTCAACGCCTATAAATAGTGCCGTTTTGGTGACCATTAGCCCCATAATTGTGGTGGCACTTTCTGCTTTTTTTCTAAAAGAACGGATTACCATTAACAAAGGTTTGGGAATAGCACTGGGTTTTATTGGAGCTGTTTCATTGGTGCTTTTTGGTGCCGAAATACGACAAGATGCGCCCAACATCCCCTTTGGTAATTTTTTATTTATTGTAAACGCCACCGCTTATGGCAGCTATCTGATAGTAGCAAAAAAATTGGTTGAAAAATACCATTCGTTTACCTTGATGAAATGGCTGTTCACGATTGCGGTCATTATTAATTTCCCTATTACTTTTCCCGACTTTTTAGCCATTGAATGGAGCACGATGCCCCTTTGGGCTTATGCAGTGGTTGCTTTTGTTGTTATCTGCACGACTTTTATGACCTACCTCTTTAATATTTTTGCCATGACAGAGCTAAAAGCTTCTACTATTGGGGCCTTTATTTATGTACAGCCATTAGTAGGTATTTTGTTTGCTTTGTTCACCGGTAAGGATACCCTTACCAGCGTGAAAATTGGCGCTGCAGTTTTGGTACTGCTAGGGGTGTATTTGGCGAGTAAAAAGATGAGGGCGAAGGTTTAAATAAGTTTCAGGTTTTTATGTCTGCACCAATCATAAAACGTTACGATTGTGATATGATAATATTAGAAATTTTGTTCTATTTTTAGGTGAATCTATTTGATAATGAATAAATTACTCCAAGAGCTAAAACGAAGAAACGTTTACAAAGAGACCATAGCTTATTTGGTGGTTGCTTGGTTAATATTACAAGTGGCCTCTATCATTTTGCCCATTTGGAATACACCTGACTGGGTTTTGCAAATAATCATCATTACCTTGGGGTTAGGTCTGCCGTTATGGGTTATCTTTTCTTGGAATTATCAATTTACATCTTCTGGTATAAAAAGAACGATAAATCTAGATGGCAAGGTCAAAAGTTCTAAAGTAAACCGCACTATTAATTTTGTTATTATGTTTGCCTTGGTGGCAACCATTATCTTATTATGGATAAGGCCAAGTTCGGTCACTTCGATTAAAGTTGATAAACTTTCCATTGCCGTACTTCCATTTACGAACATGAGTGATGACCAATCAAATGATTGGTTCAGTGTTGGTGTTACTGAAGATATTTTAACACATTTATCTAAAGTTAAAGGTCTACGCGTAATCTCCAGAACATCAGTGATGCAGTTTAAAAACTCAAACAAGTCCATTCCTGAAATTGCCAAAGAACTTGATGTCGCTTATATCGTGGAAGGTAGCGTTCGAAAACAAGGGAATCAAGTTCTAATTACTGCACAGCTTTTAGAAGCAAATGACGAACACGTTTGGGCCGATAAATATGATGAAAATTTGATAGATGCCTTTAAAATTCAACAAGAAGTCTCTCAAAAAATTGTAAAGCAACTAAGAATATATGTAAGTCCCGAAGAAGAAAAGTCTTTGAACACTTCTGCCACAACAAATGTATTGGCTGCTGAATTGTTTTCAAGGGGCCGTGATGTCGCCGATAGTCGTATTGGGAAAGATCTTGAACGAAGTATCGACTTATAC
>CAYGUO010000063.1:0-15649 GCA_964353095.1 uncultured Flavobacteriaceae bacterium
TAAGGGATGTTGTGCTATGCGATAAAGGTCCGTAGGGTTTCAGGTAGAAATCGTCAATACGCCTTCGATACCTTGTTGCTTTGCATCAAGAATGATAGCATCAATTTTAGGGACATCCAAACTGAATTTTCCTCGAACCGTTGCTTCTGCTTTCTGATAGCTTAATCCCACGGCATAGAAGGAAGGATGTTTCGAAATATTGTAATTCTTCATTAAACTCAAACCTGATTGCAAATCTAAGCGGGTAAAAAATGAAAAAATAACGCTAGCGGAACAATTAATAACACCTGAGGAAGTATTCCTCTTGATTTTTGTTAAAATCTGGCAAAAACACTAGCTTTATTGGCTTTAAGAACAAAATTAAAATTGTTTAGAGTGATTCTAAATAAATCTTTGCAAGATAAAAACGGAACAGCAATGAAGGAAAATGTCGCTATCGGTTCTTATGATGAAATATTGGTTGATGAAGAGTTCTATGTGCTTAAAATTCAAAATAATACAGAAGATTTTAAGACTATTGTTCGGGACATCGAAAGTACCTATATTCAGTTTCATTTTGCTCTAAAGGGTGGTGTCAAGTTTTTATTCAATGAAGGGGGCTATGCCCTTGAAGTATCGGAAGAAAACTCTCTTTTGCTATACAATACGCAAAAGGATTTGCCAATGAATGTTGCCTTGCAGCCTAATTCTTGGATGCTTTCTTTGGTGTTGAGTATTCGAAAATTTCATTCGTTATTTTCAACGGAAGCCCAATACATTCCTTTTTTAAGTGATGTCTCCGGGGAGAAAAAATATTACTCCCAAGAAGTGTTGACCCCAGCAATGGCAGTCGTTTTAAGTCAATTGATGAATTATAACCTGCATCCCTCTATCAAAAAACTCTATGTCAAAGGCAAGATTTATGAGCTGATAGCATTGTATTTTAATAAGACTGAAGATGCAGACCTGGAACAATGTCCTTTTTTGGCCGATGAGGATAATGTGAGACGAATCCGCCAGGCTAAAGAAATTATAATTGCACGAATGACCGAGCCGCCTACGCTTGCCAAGTTATCTGAAGAGATTGGGCTCAGTCTTAAAAAGTTAAAAGAAGGTTTCAAACAAATTTACGGAGACTCCGTTTTTGGGTTTCTTTTTGATTATAAAATGGAATATGCCAGAAAAATGCTAGAAACGGGCAAGTACAATGTTAATGAAGTTGGCCTTAAGGTAGGATATAGTACAGCAAGCCATTTTATTGCATCATTTAAAAAGAAATATGGTATCACCCCAAAAAAATATTTAACTTCAACCACGTAAAATCAGTAACCAATGCAATCCATCAAGTTCATCTTCATCTTATTCTTCAGTATTTCAATGTTTTCCCATGCACAAGAAAATACGGACACGCTCCAGAGAAAACGACCAGACTTTGTTTTGGTTTTTACGAAAACAGAGGGGTACCGTCATGAGAGTATCACAACTGGTGTAAAAGCATTGCGAGAGTTAGGGCGTGAGAATAATTTTATTGTTATTAGAACAGAAAGTTCCGAAGACTTCACAGAAAGAAACTTAAAAAATTACCAACTGGTAGTGTTTTTAAGCACTACTGGTGATGTGTTGGATAACGACGAGGAGAAGGCATTTGAAAATTATATTGAATCTGGCGGCAGTTATTTAGGAATACATGCTGCTGCGGATACTGAATATGATTGGAGCTGGTATGGAAAATTAGTAGGAGGTTATTTTGAAAGTCATCCGAATGACCCTAATGTTCGAAAAGCTAATGTACTTCGTATTGACAAAGAACATATTTCAAGTAGCCATCTTCCAGATTCATGGTCCAGAAACGATGAGTGGTACAATTACAAAAATCTAAATCCGAATATGAATGTAGTGCTGAACTTAGATGAATCTAGTTACAAAGGAGGCACTAACGGCGAAAACCATCCAATTGCTTGGTTTCATGAAGTTAAGGCAGGCAGGGCGTATTATTCTGGCGGTGGTCATACAAATGAATCGTTTTCCGAACCCAATTTCAGGAAACATTTACTGGGTGCGGTCCTCTGGTGCTTGAAGAGATAATTTAATTTTACTCTAACATTATAGTTTAATTATCGTAATAATTCGTATTTATTAAAATTAGACTTTGATGAGAAAATTATTATTTTACTGTTCTTTGCTATTTTTAATTATTTCTTGTCAAGAAAAAGAAGACGACGGAAATTTTATTGATACTGCAGACACGGAATCTCCAACTTTACCACAAGGACTATCATCATCTAATACGACTACATCAAGTACGGAATTGAGTTGGAGTTCTTCGAGTGACAATGTTAGTGTTACGGGTTATAAGGTATATCAGGATAATGTAGAGATAATTGAAGTTACGGGTACTTCATATACGGTTACCGGCTTGAGTGCGAGTACGACCTATACTTTTAGTGTTTCTGCAATAGATGGTTCCGGTAACGAGTCGGTTCAGAGCACTGGTTTGGACGTGACCACTGGAACGGCTTCCGATACGGAGCCCCCTTCGGTTCCCCAAGGGTTATCCTCGTCGAACATCACGACAAGCGGCACTGATTTGAGCTGGACAGCTTCTACGGACAATGTTGGTGTGACGGGCTACAAGGTCTATCGTGACGGTTCTGAGGTTGCGACCGTAACGGGGACAACATATACGGTAACGGGACTGAGTTCTGGCACTATGTATGCTTTTAGTGTTTCTGCAATAGATGGTTCCGGTAACGAATCAGCTCAGAGTTCTGGATTGAATGTTCTTACCAATACTTCAAGCAGTGTCTCTAAAGTTTTGGTCTTTACCAAAACGGCAGGCTTTAACCATAATACAAAAAGTCAAAGTGTTTCGATGGTCGAGCAGATTGGTAATTCTTTAGGTTTTGAGGTTACGGTTGATGATACAGGGAGTGAATTCGATTCTACTTCCAATTTAGCTGAGTACGAAATTATTTTCTTTACCAATACCTCGGGGAATACATTGACATCAACACAACGGGGCAATGTTGAAAGTTATGCTGCCCAAGGGGGTCATTTTATATCGAACCATGCGGCGAGTGATGGTTATGCCCATAGCACAGCAAGTACCGTTAGCGGTGGTGGTAAAGGAGTTTGGGACTGGTATTCAGAAAATGTAACGGGCTGTAGTGTAAGAAACAATCCTAACCATACGGCAAGTAATTTTTCGGCGACCGTAAGTATTGAAAACCCAAATAATGAATTGACTTCTGGTATTTCTTTTCCATGGAATGATAATGAGGAATGGTACTATTGGGAAGGTGGATATATAGATGGTTCTTTCACGGAGCTTTTACGGGTTTCTGACACGGGCTCGAATCCGTATGATGATGCTAGGATGACCTCACAATATTGGGTACGACCAGTTGGTGGAAGGAGCTTCTATACCAGTATGGGTCATTCAACAAACAAATATTCAGATTCAGATTTTGTGCAATTGATGACCAACGTTTTTGACTTTATGTTGGATTAGCTTAATTCAATGTTGGCCTTGCAACCATAATTCCAATATTGTTTTTGATTTTTTTAAGGTAATCGACCAAAGGCTCTTTGGTGATTTTTACCTCGCCAGAGCTGGAGGCATGCAGTAAATGAATGCGACCATTGGGTTGTCTGATTGCAATCCCCGTATGGGTAACATCCAGGCCTTTAATAGCGGTTGCCAGGGCAATAATGTCACCTGGCTGAATCTTATTTTCTGTTGTCCTTATTTGGTCTTGTGGTAAGTAACAAAGGGTTTCTTTGGCTAGCTCTTTTTCCGTTTCAAGAATGCCTTTGTAATTGGTTTCGTCTTTTAAAAAGGGATATAAATCACGATGTGTCCCCATAAAATTAATGGGTTTGTTCAGTTCAATTCCGCCTAAGGTGGCAGTGATATCTTCTACGAGTCCTTTTCTTTCATTAGTACGAATCCAATCTGTAAAATAGTGTAAGCGAGAAGAATAACCGTCTACTTGTCCATTTCTATACCGAATGGTTTCTAATTGTTCGGCAAAATCTTCAAAGCTACTTTGCTTGCTTTTTCGGAGTAAGTTTAGTGCCAAAGTATTTTCAACAAAAGTGGTGCAATCCAAGCCTTGTAGGTTGATGACTAACGACTCCTTTTCTCCTATTTCTAGAGTCTTTTCAACATAAGGCGTTCCTAAAAATGATTTTCCAATGAAAATCATATTATTTCCTAAACTCGAGGCTTCAATTTCTTTAAGTGCCTCCATTTTTGAAATAAACAGCAGACTGTCTTTTGGAGAATAGCTTATTTGTTGGGACCAGGCATATCCCATACATAAAAACCCTAAGAGCAATAATTTAATTTTCATCTTGTTTTTTTAATAGCACTCTATTTCTAGCAATACTTTCTGGATAGTTTTTCTGAAGATAACCTATTAATTGTTCACGCACATGAACCCTTAAATCCCAAGCAGTGGGTGAATCAACCGCACTCATCAAAGCACGTACCTCAACATGTGTGGCTTTAGAATCTGTTACTTGTAGTACATTGACCTCACCATCCCATAGTTGGGTATTGTTCAAAATACGCGTAAGTTCTTCCCTTAACTTGTCGAAAGGCACTTCGTAATCGGTATAAAGAAATACAGTGCCTAAGATATCAGAAGATGTTTTTGTCCAGTTTTGAAAGGGTTTGTCAATAAAATATGGTGTAGGAACAATCAACCTTCGTTTGTCCCATATTTTCACTACCACATAGGTCAGCGTGATTTCTTCAATACGGCCCCATTCCCCTTCAACAATAACCACATCATCCAGCTTTATGGGTTGGGCAATAGCAATCTGAATTCCTGCCAAAATGGTACTTATTAATTTTTGAGCTGAAAAACCGATGATGATTCCAGCAACGCCTGCACTGGCAAAAATACTTATCCCAATCTCTCTAATCCCTTCAAAGGTCATTAGTGCAAAGCCAAGAGCAAGAAGTACAATAATAAAGATGATGATACGCTCTAAAATGGAAAACTGGGTGTATACCTTGCGTGCGCGTAAATTATCACTTTCACCTATATCGTAATTTTTTAAAACAACTTTTTTGATGATTTTTAAACCGGCCAAGCCTAACCAAGTCAATGAAAAAATAAATAACAAGGTACTGGCTTTTCTGAACCAAAAGGCCGCATTTTCAAGGTTCAAGAGCTCACGTAAGGACTGCATTCTTAAGAGGAGGGAAAAAAGAATTAGAAATAAAGGCAATGCCAACCTTTTGAAAGTGCCGGTAGGTAAGAGATATTTAGGATTTTTACCGAAGCGTTTGATGGTAACCGACAATAGCCAATACACAATTAATATGGCCAAAATTGCTCCACCAACATAAAATAGCTCTGTACGGACATTGTCTTTAAAAAGCTCTTTCATGGCTACACCGGTTTTAATTTGGTTTTTCTATGGTAGTATAACAAAAGTAAGTGCATCCTGCAAATGAAAAATCATGGTCAAGTCGTATTTTTGGAGTTTTAATTAAAATGCTATGAAAAAAGGTGTGTTACTGGTGAACTTAGGTTCGCCCGATAGTCCAACTCCCAAAGATGTAAAACCATATTTAGATGAGTTTTTAATGGATGGTCGCGTAATTGATGTACCACCACTGTTGCGAAATTTGTTAGTTCGCGGAATCATCTTAAATACAAGACCAAAAAAATCAGCGAAAGCGTATTCAAAAATTTGGTGGGATGAAGGCTCTCCCCTTATTGTCATTTCTGAACGTTTCACCAAAAAACTAAGGGAGCATACAGCGCTTCCGGTTGCATTGGGCATGCGCTATGGTAGTAACAGCATTAAGGAAGGCTTGCAAGAACTGGCCGATAAGAATGTAGATGAAGTGCTAGTGGTACCTATGTATCCACATTATGCCATGTCGTCTTACGAAACGGTAGTGGTCAAAGCCATGGAAGATCAACAAAAGTATTTTCCCAAAATTCACCTAACGACCATGCCTGCTTTTTATAGCAGTCCAGAATATATTAAAGTGCTTGGGGATAGTATTGCGGAAGGGCTCAAAGATTTTGAATACGACCATATTTTATTTTCGTACCATGGTATTCCGGAACGTCACATCCGTAAATCTGACCCAACCAAGTTCCATTGTAAAATTGATGGGAGTTGCTGTAAAATAAACTCTGTTGCCCACCATACCTGTTATCGTCATCAATGCTATGACACTACGGAGTTAATTAAAGCATATTTAGGTTTGCCAGAAGAGCAAGTAAGTAGCTCATTTCAATCACGATTGGCAGGCGACCCATGGTTGAAGCCTTATACCGATTATGAGTTTGAGCGTTTGGCAAAAGAAGGTAAAACGAGACTAGCGGTCATTACCCCTGCTTTTGTGTCAGACTGTTTGGAAACTTTAGAAGAAATTGCCATGGAAGGTGATGAAGAATTTAAAGAAGCTGGTGGTGAGGCGTTTAAACATATTTCTTGCCTTAACGACCGTGATGAATGGGTGGCATTAATGGCGAATTGGGTGAATACTTGGAGTGAAAAAGCCCAGTTGCCCGCTATGAACATCTACTGATCAATAGATGGAAGTTGTGCTACAAAAAAAGTTTAAAACCTTTGGCTAACGGCTATCAATGTTAAGTTTTTTTGATTGTAACGAAAAGCCGTCGTTTGCAAGTATAAACCCCTATTGCTAATCTCAAATATTAAGCGGTTCTTTTATGGCAAAAGTATCTTCAGAACAACTTGGATCGGAATCAATAGGCAAGCTACTTATCAAACAGGCCGTACCCGCTTCTATAGGGATTTTAGTGATGTCTCTCAATATCTTGGTTGATACCATTTTTGTAGGGAATTGGATAGGCTCTATCGCCATTGCTGCTATTAATGTGGTTTTACCGGTATCTTTCTTTATAGCAGCCTTGGGTATGGCGATTGGAATAGGGGGTTCTAGTATCATTTCTCGGGCATTAGGTGCGGATGATAAGCAAAAAGCGTTGAAAACTTTTGGCAACCAAATTACCTTGACGCTATTGGTGACCATCGCTATGGTGACCCTCGGATTGTATTTCGTTGATGATTTGATTCCTGCCTTTGGCGGTAAAGGAGCCATTTTTGAACCAGCCAAAATCTACTACACTATTGTGCTATATGGAGTGCCGTTTTTAGCACTCTGCATGATGGGTAATACGGTCATACGGGCAGAAGGGAAACCTAAATTTGCTATGATTGCGATGATCATACCCTCGGTGGGTAATTTGGTGATGGACTATGTGTTCATCTATGTTTTTGATTGGGGAATGAGTGGGGCCGCTTGGGCAACAACAATAGGCTACGTTTTATGTTTTGGCTATATCTTTTACTTTTTCCTTTCTAAAAATTCGGAACTCAAGATAAGCTTGCCTCACCTTGGTCTTGATTTAGCTATTTTAAAAGAAATTGGTTCGTTGGGCTTTGTAACACTGGCCCGGCAAGCCGTTACCAGTGTTACCTATTTGCTGCTCAATAATATCTTATTCAACCTTGGGGGTGAAGCACTGATAGCAGTATATGCCATTATTGGCCGTATGCTGATGTTCGCTTTATTTCCGGTTTTTGGGGTTACCCAAGGTTTCTTGCCTATTGCTGGGTTTAATTACGGTGCTGGAAAATATGCTCGGGTCAAGGAATCTATTTATACGGCTATCAAATACGCGGCTTTAGTTGCTACCTTGGTTTTTATCGTACTGATGGTATTTCCCTCAGAAATAGCCGATTTGTTCCTAAGCGATAGAACCGATTTGCCTGCAAAAGAATTGATCACAAACGCTTTTGTTCTAGAACATTCCCCATTGGCGATGCGTATGGTCTTTTTAGCTACACCGATTATAGCGTTGCAGCTTATAGGTGCCGCTTATTTTCAAGCTATTGGTAAAGCTGTTCCCGCACTGCTCTTAACCTTGACCCGACAAGGATTTTTCTTTATTCCGTTACTATTGATACTACCAAAATTCTTTGGAGAATTTGGGGTTTGGCTTTCTTTTCCAATTGCCGATGTTTTGGCTACTCTTGTTACCGGTATGTATTTAAGAAAGGAGATTAAAAAGACCCTTTCAAATCGATAAACTTTTAATTTTGACCTAATTCCTTTTCTATCTCTAACAGAGCCCTATCCAATTGCGGTTGATTTCCCTCTATTCTATCTTTAAAGGTTTCTTGTACCAAAATATCAGGTTGTACGCCTTCCTTTTCCAAATTCTTACCGTCTAAAGTATAACAGCCCCAAGAAGGTAGGCGGTAGAAAGAACCATCAACCAAACCACTACCTGAGGTGAACACAATCCAACGGTAGGTTTCTGTTCCAATTAATTTTCCCAAGCCTAGGGCTTTAAAACCAGCTGAGGTCATTTCAGCATCGCTCAAAGATTGTTCATTGATTAAAATAACGATTGGTTTTGCTGCCGGACTAAAGTTAGGCTGAGGGGATAACTTCCCTTCACGATATTTCCATTTTAAATACGGTTTCTGTGATAAAAACTGTAATACCTCATCATGGACATTGCCACCTGTGTTATACCGTAGATCTAAAATCAACGCATCTCTATTGTTAGCTTCTGAGACCATTTCACGTTTAAAGCGTTCCAATTCATTGCCTCCCATATTTTTCATATGAATATAGGCTACTTTTTTTCCACTTTTTTGATCCACGTAGTTTTGATTGGCATCCATCCATTCATCATAAAGCAAACCTCTTATTTGACCGCTACGGGAAGGATGTATTTTTACAGTGGTCGTTTTACCAGCGCTTTTAAATGTCAAGGTCATTTCTTTATTCAAAGAAGGGCTTATAAAATAGGATTCCCTATTTACATTTCTATCAATTTTTTCTCCATTCACGGCAACTAGTAAATCACCAACCCTTATATTTTTGCCGGTGATGTCTGCTGGGCCATCTTTTATGATACCAGAAACTTGGTAGGGCTCTGTATTCGAAAACTGAATCCCTAAGCCCTGGGTAACGGCTTTATAGTAGGTACTTTCCTCTTTTCCGCTAGAACGAAAGCCAAAATGGGAGGTATTTAGTTCGCCAAGCATATCATTGAACAATAGTCGCAATTGCGAACGCTTAGTGATATAAGGTAAATATGCTTCATATTTTTTCTTTAAGGCCGTCCAATCTTCGCCATGAAAATTTTCATCATAAAAATTCTCTTCAAATCCAGCCCATGCTTCGTAAAACATCTGGTGAAACTCATTGGAAAGATTCCTTTGAAATGTATAATCAATTTCAATTTTTGTGGCTTTGTTATTTTCAATATCCAAGGTGTGTACAGTTCCTTTTACAAGAATGTAATGCGACCCCTTCGCAGATGAAATCTGATAGTCTCTCATTTCATCATCTAAAACAAGCTCCGTTTTATTTTTTTCAAATGGTTTTATGGTGGTTTTCCAGAGCTTGAATTTACCTTCATCATGATTGCTCATGTAAAGCACATAGGTAGTTTCATCTTTCGATAAAACATGCACTCCTTGCTGCGTGCCAAAACTCGGACTGATGGCGACTAAGCGTTCCATTAGTCCATTTTCATTTATTTTCACAGCCGGTTTTGGTTCTTTTTCAGCATCTTCCTTTTCCTTGGAATCTTTCTTGTCATCCTCTTTTTTCGGTGCTTCTTCAAACAATTTAGCGTATTCATCTATAGTGTATGGGTCTTCATATTTATCAAGGGCCATCTGATAAATTTTGGCTTCTTGAAGTCCGTAGGGGTAACTAGGTTTGGTAAGGTCCGAACCAAAGTAAACATACTTGCCATCTGGAGACCAAAACGGATCTGTTTCCGTAACGCCCGTCTTGGTAAGGTTTGTAATTTTTTTATCACTGATTCTGATGGTAAAAACATCACGCTCAAAATTGCGATATGCGTTATAGATAATATGGCTCCCATCTGGCGAAAAATAAGGCCGTGGTGCATATAGTGCCCAAAATTCATCTTTGACCAATAGCTGACTTTTAAACGATTTTAAATCCAACAATCGTAACTCATCCCTACCGCTAATGTAAACGGCTCTTTCATTTTTATGATCAAGGGTGAAGTTGACGTTGTTCCTTAAATCTTGGGTGTGTTGTTTTTCCTTTTGAGAACCGTCTGCAGCAATGGTAAATAGATTTGCATATCCGTTGTCCGTTCTAGAAAACAATAGGGTCTTATTATCTTTTAGCCACACCACTTCCTTAACCCGTTCTGTATTTTTTGTGGCAATATGTTTGACAAATTTTCCTTTTACATCAGAAACAAAGAGCTCTCCTCTTGAGACAAATACGATTTTCTTATCGTCATGGGAAACCGCAAAGTTGGTGATGTTTCCAGCAGCTGTAAAATCTTGTTCGTTAGCTAAATCGCTATTGTTCGCCAGTTGTACGCTTACTTTTTCAGTCTTTTTAGAACTTACGTCATATAGAAACAATTGGTAATCTTTCGTAAAGACAATTTTACTGCCATTGGCACTTACCTGAGGCCTCCCAATAGAAGTTTCAAATGAAGTAAGTTGGGTTTTCACATCCTTTAATTGATATAGATTGTACTCTCCATTGGCTTCGTCAGAAACAAAATATAAGGCCCCGTTTTCATCCAAGGTTGCCCACATATCCTTCCCTAGATAAGAGGTGTACTCTTTAAACAATTTGCTTTTAGGGTGATATGATTTAATATCGGGGTTGTAGGCACCCTTGTAACGTTTGCGATTGGTAAAGAATTTACTTTCCCACGTTTCATTGAAGAAAACTTCTTCTGTTTTAGGGTGGACAACAATATTATGCGCATTATCAAAATAATGTTGAAACAAGCGTTTTGGTGTGCCTCCGTCCTTTGAAACTTGATACCCAGAAAAGCGACTCTCACGACCAGAGGTAAAATAAATTTGAGAAGAATCCCAAGACCAACTGTCTACATCATCAGCGCTATCGTGATACGTAAGTTGTTTAATTTCGCCGCCTTGCATAGGCATCAAATACACATTGTTATTGCCATCGGGGTTTGCGCTAAAGGCCAGCCACTGTCCGTCAGGTGATATTCGTGGTAGGGTTTCATCGCCCTGCATCCCTGTTAGGCGGGTAGAGGGGCCTCCAGTGGCATTTATTTTCCAAAGGTCTCCATCGTAGCTATAAATAATTGTTTTAGCATCTGGGCTTAATGTAGGGTCCAAAAGAAAATGAGGATTTTGGGCACTGGTTGTAAAAAGGGTAAGTCCTAGAAGCAGGGTATAAAGTCTTTTGTAGCACATGAATAGTTGGTTTTTGATACGGTGGAAGTTACAAAAATAGCAGCTTGTTCAAAAGTTGAATTATTTTGACTTAGATTTTCTGTGGGAATACTTATTTTTACAGGGAAAGAATCGTAAATATGACCTATGAAAACGAATTGTTTTATCCTTTATGTTGTTGCTTTTGTTCAGCTTTCTTTTGCCAATATTTCATTGCCTCAAATTTTTGGTAATGATATGGTTCTTCAAAGAGAATCAGAAGTGTATCTATATGGATGGGCTGCGCCAAATGAAACTTTTGTAATCATTACTGGCTGGGATAATAACACTATTGAAGTCAAAACTGGTATCAACGCGAAATGGATGGTAAAAGTTAACACGCCGAAAGCTGGAGGCCCATACCAAATAGCGTTAAATGGAAAGAATAACAGCATATTATTAAAAAATGTATTAATTGGCGAGGTTTGGCTCTGTTCAGGCCAGTCTAACATGGAGTGGAGCGCAAATAGCGGAATAGATAATAAAGAAGAAGAAATAAAAAATGTGAATTATCCTAACATTCGATTCTTTACGGTAGAAAAGAGGACGGCGGTTACACCACAAGATGACTTAGCTGGCAGCTGGGCAGTTTGTTCACCAAAAACGATGGCAAACTTCAGTGCTGTTGCGTATTTTTTTGCAAGGAAGTTACAAAAAGAACTAAATATTCCTATTGGTTTAATAGATGCTTCCTGGGGAGCTTCGTGTGCTGAGGTTTGGACTCCTGAATATGTGTTTGATGAAAATTCTAAATTATTGGAAGCACATGAATTATTGAAACCGAATCAATGGGTGCCTATTGAGCGTTCGGTGCTTTATAATGCGATGATTGCACCGCTTTCTAAATTTCAAATTAGTGGAGTTTTATGGTATCAAGGCGAATCCAATACGGCTAATGCGGAAACGTATAAAACTTTGTTCACCAGTATGATAAATTCTTGGAGAAATGAATGGGAAAAAGACTTTCCTTTTTATTTTGTACAAATCGCACCATACCAGTACGGTAGGCCTTTTGAGGGGGCCTTGGTGCGTGATCAACAAAGACAATCCTTATCTCTTAAAAATACTGGTATGGTGGTGACCAGTGACATTTGTACTATTGACGATATACACCCACAGAACAAACAAGATGTAGGCCTACGGCTAGCCAACATAGCCCTTAAAGAACATTTTAAGGTTTTAACTGCGGAAGTTCATGGCCCACTATTTAAGAATGTTGAATTTGAAAATGATAAGGCAATAGTTTATTTTGACCATGCAGATGGTCTCTATTTTAAAGACAAGAAAGAAACATTTTTTGAGCTAGCAGGGGCTGATGGCATATACCGAAAGGCAAAAGCAAGAATCAAGAACGGAACCGTAGTTTTAACCGCTACAAATATTAAAGCACCAAAATTGGTAAGATTTGCATGGACCAACACAGCAATACCCAATTTGTTCAGCGGTGCTCAGTTGCCAGCTTCGGCATTTATGAGCAATTGAAATGGTATTACAATAATACTAGACATTAAAAAGTGATAACGTTAACAAACGATGTATTTTTATGAAATTCAACTTTAGATGATGAAACTAAAAATCTGTTTGGCGGTAATGGGCATTTTTGTTTTTTTAGGATGCCAAGAAACAAAAGAACCCATGAAAACATATGATTTGTTTGTAGGCACTTATACAGATGGTGATAGTGAGGGTATTTATAAATATCAGTTTGATGCCAATACAGGTGAGCTAACAAATAAGTTCTTAGCAGCTGAATTAGCGAACCCTTCTTTTTTGGCGCTATCCAATGACGAAAAAAACCTATACGCTGTTCAAGAGATTGCCGATTTTGATAGTCTTGGTGGAGGGGTAACGGCGTTTCAATTAAATGAAGGAGTATTGACCTTGCTAAATAGTAAAGGTACTGCTGGAGCGCACCCTTGTCACGTTGCTTTATCAGCCAATGGACAATTGGCAGCATCTAATTACACGGGTGGCAACTTGGCGATTTTTGATTTAGCTGCAGATGGAAGCCTTGGCGACCTTCAAGTTTTAGACCATAAAACGGCTGACACCCTTGTAGTACCGCATGTCCATAAAGCGCATTTTAACGAAGACGGACTTTTTGTGGCTGACTTAGGGCTTGGTGTCATTAAGCGCTACAACAAACAACCCCATGGCTGGGTTACTGCGCACCAAGCATCTATAAATATGGAAGAAGGAGCAGGTCCACGACATTTTACCTTTAGTGAGAATCGCGATTTCCTATATGTTATCAATGAGCTCAATTCTTCCATCACGGTTTTAAAAAAGGATGATGAGGGTCGTTACAATGAAGTGGAAACACAAAGCACTTTGGCTTCAGATTTTGAAGGGGACAGCTTTTGCGCCGATATTCACTTGTCCGCAGATGGTAGGTTTTTATATGGCTCTAATCGCGGGGAAAATACCATTGTTGTTTTTGCCGTAAATCAAGATACAGGTGGGCTTTCTAATGTTGGACGCACTTCAGTAAATGGTGATTGGCCCAGAAACTTCGCACTGGACCCATCAGAAAACTTTTTGCTAGTTGCCAATCAGCGAAGCAACAACATTACCATATATCACAGAGATGCTGAAAAAGGCACCTTAAGCTTCCTTAAAGAAGAGAAGTTGGGAAGCCCGGTTTGTTTGGTGTTTAGATAAGGTTTTATTCTTTGTATTGTCATTCTGAACACAGTGAACCTGCCTGCCGGCAGGCAGGGAATCCCAGGTTTAACTGCTCGGGTGCACTTGCTCACTCAAAGTTGGGATGCTTCGTTCCTCAGCATGACATTACTTGATATTTTCGTTTTTGTTTTGTCATTCTGACCATCGGGAAGAATCCCACGCGTACTGTGACCATCTGACTGAGAAATGAGGAATAATTTCGAAAAGTAACCGCGTGATACCTAGTTGCTCAGTATGACATTAATTTCGATTTGTCATTCTTAATAAAGCGCATAGGAATGAACCTTCCGGCAGGCAGGGAATCCCATCTTAAAGTTGGAACAGTTTTACATGTATTTTTATAAATCACTAAGTTTAAGTAATGCAAAAAGAGGGCTGGCATATCTATTACGTTTATATTCTTACCAATAAGAATAGAACCGTTTTGTATACAGGTATGACAAATAATTTGCATCGAAGATTACAAGAACATCAGGATAATATTACCTCAAACTCTAAAAGTTTTGTCGCTAAATATAAGTGCAGACATCTTATTTATTATGAAAAATATTCTTGGGTGCAAGAAGCAATTACACGAGAGAAAGAGATTAAAGGATGGATTCGAAATAAAAAATTGGAATTAATAAAAAGTATTAATCCTAATTTAGAATTCTGGGAAGAAGACTTTTTGAGCTAACACATTCTGTCTTTATTTTTGTCATTCTGATGAGGAGTATGCGAAGAAGAATCTCTTGCACTAATCTCAAGCAAGTGGGAAATCCTTAATAATTGCGAAAAGTGAGTGTGGGATGCTTCGTGCCTCAGCATGACATTACTTGATATTTTCGTTTTTGTTTTGTCATTCTGACCATCGGGAAGAATCCAACGTACTGCAACCATTTGAGTGAGACACTCGTAATTACTGTGAAAAGTGCGTGTGGGATGCTTCGTTTCTAAGCATAACATTACTTCGGTTTCAGTTTTTGTTTTGTCATTCTGACCATCGGGAAGAATCCCACGTACTGTAACCGTTTGATTGAGAAACTCATAATCAATGTGAAAAGCGGTTGTGAGATACTTCGTGCCTCAGCATGACATTAGTTTGACTTCCTAACCAAAAAACACTTCGTGCAAATAGCGCCCTGGCGCAAATGTGAATCCGCCCGCTATGATGATGGCCCCAAAGTAAAGCAAGACCATTTTTCGCTTATGTGCTTTTATATTTCCTTTTCTGATGGCGGTGTACGCTGTAGGTACGGTCCAAATGGTCAAAAAACTAAAGAGATGAATCCACCCAAAATGCCCTAAAAATTGCGGACCTACCATTGCTGGCATAAATAGGGTGATAATTGCGGTGATGAGCATCAAAACCATATAAACACGCCCCATTTTTCTGTGAATGCCAGTTCCTTTTTTTACCAACAGTAAATAACCACCCATAAAAACACAAGGAATCACAGTGATTAAATGAGAATACATTAAAAAATCGTAGTTCATCAGGAATAAGGGTTTAGTTAACTTTTGCCGAGGTATCGGCAATCACTTTCCACTCTCCGTTGAATTTTTTCAAAATAAGCATGAAAATACCATTGGTATCCCCTACTTCACGGATCAAATGATATTCGCCCATTACGGAATAGGCCCCATCATTAATTTGAGAAATGTCATTAAAAACAAAACGCAAGTTGCCAAAGTGCGCTTTTGTGGGATAGCTTTTTTTATAACGTTCGAAAGTACTTTG
>CAYGUO010000064.1:0-13204 GCA_964353095.1 uncultured Flavobacteriaceae bacterium
AAGGACCCTCTGATTAACAGTCAGATGCTCTAACCAACTGAGCTAAGGAGGAAAAAATCGCCTTTAGCGGCTGCAAATATAATTTTTTCTTTATGACACCACAAAGAAAAAATCAATGATTTTTATTTAAATAGCCATTTATACACATCATTACCGTTTGCAAACAGCAATAAGGCTATCAATAGAAAGAAGCCTACCATTTGTGCATATTCTAAAAACTTATCGGTTGGCTTTCTCCCTGATACCATTTCATATAATAAAAACATGACATGACCACCATCTAAAGCAGGAATGGGGAGAATGTTCATAAAAGCCAATATAATTGAAATTAAGGCGGTTGTTGACCAAAACGCGGGCCAGTTCCAAGTATCAGGAAACATTTTACCGATGGCAGCAAAACCACCAACACCCTTATACGCACCAGTGGAAGGGTTGAAAATTTTCTTAAGCTGTTTTACATAGCTGGTTAAGGTTTCAACGCCCTTACTTATCCCTGCTGGAATAGCTTCAACAAACGAATAGTTTGTTGTTTTTACTTCAAGCGCGCCTCTATCTGCCAAATCAAATAAACCAGGGATTCCAGAACGAACCCCAATTTTAGCCGAATCATTTACTTGGATGGGAATAATTGCCGAGTCTCCGTTCTTTCTGTTGACGGTAAAAGAAACTTCCTGCCCTTCGTATTTTTTAATCATCTCTGAAAATTCATCGTAGTAATGGATATCTTCATTTCCTATTTTAACAATGACATCTTCTAACTGCAATCCAGCGTTGGCATTATGTGAGTCTGTAGGTATTTCTCCTATAATAAACGGAATTCGAGGATATAAAAAACGAACTTTATCTTCATCTTCTAGAAGTGTTTCTATAAAATCTACGGGCATCTCTTGTTCAATACGTTGACCATCACGCTCTAAGGTTACCGTATTGCCATTGATCAACTCAATATAAACGCTACTAAAGGTTTCTAATTTGTTTCCATCAATAGCGAGTATTTTATCGCCTGTTTTAATTCCGGCCTTATCACCTATGCTCTCTTCTAAAACCCAAACACCATCTTTTAAGCTTTCCATAGGTACGTACTCGTCTCCGTAGGTAAAAGCCATTCCAATGTAGATGATAACTGCCAGTATAAAATTAACCGTTACCCCTCCTAACATAATGATCAGACGTTGCCAGGCTGGCTTGCTTCTAAACTCCCATGGTTTAGGTTCTTCTTTCATGGCTTCGGTATCCATGCTCTCATCAATCATTCCGGATATTTTCACGTAGCCACCTAAGGGCAACCAACCAATACCATAAACGGTATCACCAATTTTCTTTTTGAACAAGGAGTATTTGATATCAAAAAAGAGGTAGAACTTCTCTACTCTTGTCTTAAATAGTTTGGCAGGAATAAAGTGTCCTAACTCATGTAGAACAATTAGCAATGATAAACTTAAAAAGAATTGTATGACTTGTATTACGATGGGGTTCATGTAAATGCTTTACCTATAAGCGCACAAAAGTAGGTTTTTACAACTGCTTATAAAAACTGATCATATTTTGGTAGCTGTTTTTAAGAAAGTTTTAGCACGAAACATCCCTTTTTTTTTGAGCAACTAGATGTGCAAACGTATTTTTGCATACTATGCAGGAATTTTTTAAACAATTCAAATTTTTTGGTGCGGTATTGGGCATCATTTCAGTCATCATTATTTATTTTATTTACGGTGCTTTAACCCCTAAAAAACGCCTTCCCGTTTATCAACCTAATATGGTGAATCCCGAATTAGTGGATAGTACCCTTCATGACACTAAAAAGTACCATACCATCGCTGATTTTGAACTGCTTAACCAAAACGGAAAAACGGTAACCCAAAAAGACTATGCCGGAAAGATTTATATCACGGATTTTTTCTTCACTACTTGCCCCAGTATTTGCCCGATTATGACCAAAAACATGGTGGATGTGCAGGAAACCATTTTAAATGATGAGGAGGTCATGCTGCTTTCGCATACGGTAACCCCTCAAATAGATTCGGTTGCCCAACTTAAAAAATACGCCTTAGAAAAAGGAGTTGTAGACGCCAAGTGGAATTTAGTGACCGGAGATAAAAAGAAAATCTATGAACTCGCCAGAAAATCATACTTAGCAGTAAAAAATGATGGTGACGGTGGACCTTTTGACATGATTCACACTGAGAATTTTATATTGGTAGATAAAGAAAGACGAATTCGTGGGTTTTATGATGGCACCGATAAAGCGGAAGTTGACAAGTTATTGGACGACCTCAAAATTTTAAAGGCTTCTTATGCCGAATAGTTGAAAGATTTACAGTTTTTTCAATTACATTTGCGTTAATTAAAATCAATCTAAATAAGGATTTGTGATAACAGTTGCTTCGCTTAAGCTTGGCCAAAGGGGTATTATCAAAGAGTTTTCCGAACAGCTGGTTCCCATAAAACTCTTGGAAATGGGTTGTTTACCCGGCAACATTGTAGAATTAATTCAAGTAGCTCCTTTATCAGACCCTATATATATTAACGTTAACGGTTCACATATTGCTATTAGACGCGCTATGGCGCTTCGCATTGAACTTGATATTATTGAAGATACTGTTTCATGAGCAAAAACATCAACGTAGCTTTAATTGGCAATCCAAATACCGGCAAGACCTCCGTTTTTAACCAGCTTACCGGTTTAAATCAAAAAGTTGGCAATTATCCGGGGATAACCGTTGAGAAAAAAGAAGGTGTCTGTAAACTTCCAAGAGGTGTAAAAGCACATATTTTAGATTTACCTGGCACCTACAGCCTTAATACCACTTCACTTGATGAAAGTGTGGTGTTGGAATTGTTACTCAATAAAAATGACAAAAACTACCCTGATGTCGCCGTAGTTATTAGCGACGTTGAAAACCTAAAACGAAATCTTTTACTTTTCACTCAGATAAAGGATTTAAAAATTCCTGCGATATTGGTCATCAATATGGCAGACAGAATGTCTCGCAAGGGCATTTCGTTGGATATTGAATTACTTGAGCAAAAGTTAGACACCAAAATTGCCTTGGTCAGCACCCGAAAAAATAAAGGGGTAGAACGAATAAAAGAACTCATAGCTAATTACAAGGCCTTATCTATAAAACCTAACCTTGATACCGCTTCCATTGCCCCTGATTATTTTGAACGTATGCAAAAGACTTTTAAAGACGAAAATCTTTACAAGTTATGGCTAGTGATCACCCAAGATGTCAATTTTATGCCCATTGAAAAGAAACGCATTCAAGATGCCACTTCTTTTTCAACCAAATCAAATACGGAACTTAAGAAATTACAGCACAAAGAAACGGTACTTCGGTATCAGTTCATCAATAATATATTAAAGGAAGCTTATAAGGTAGACCTGGCCACCGCAAAAGGGCTTAGAGCTACACTTGATAAAATTTTGACCCACAAAGTATTTGGGTATTTGATATTTTTCATCATTCTCTTAACTATTTTTCAGGCCATATTTGAGTGGAGCTCCTACCCTTCCGATTTTATAGATACGCAGTTTTCATCAGCCGGAGAATGGATGAAAAACACCTTACCCGCCGGAGTTTTAACAGACCTACTTGCAGAAGGTATTTTAGCAGGCATAGGAGGTATCGCCATCTTTATTCCGCAGATTGCTTTTCTTTTTCTATTTATAGCACTTTTAGAAGAATCTGGTTATATGAGCAGGGTTGTCTTTCTTATGGATAAGCTTATGCGCCCTTTTGGTTTAAGCGGTAAAAGTGTAGTCCCCTTAATTTCAGGTACTGCCTGTGCCATACCCGCAGTCATGGCTACCAGAACTATTGAAAACTGGAAAGAGCGTTTAATAACCATTTTGGTTGTCCCCTTCACCACATGTTCAGCTCGTTTACCGGTATATCTGATTCTCATTGCACTGGTCATACCCGAAGGTAGTTTTTTAGGCTTAAGCTATCAGGCATTGACCCTAATGTTACTTTATAGTTTAGGCTTCGCGATGGCCATTATCTCGGCCACTGTTCTAAATAAGATTTTAAAAATAAAGAGCCGTTCTTTTTTTATGATTGAAATGCCTGCTTATAGGCTTCCTTTGTTCAAAAACGTATTTTATACAGTAATTGAAAAAACCAAGAGCTTCGTTTTTGGTGCAGGTAAGATTATCCTTTCTATCGCAATCGTCTTGTGGTTTTTAGGGTCTAACGGTATATCAGAAAAATTCAAAAATGCTGAAGACATCATCAACCAAAGAATTGAACAAGAGGGCCTAAATGATTATAGCAATAATTATATAGAGAATAACCTTATCGCTGCAAAAGATTCATTACAAGGCAATCAAAAAGCACTTACCTTACTTGAAAACGATTTAAAGCAAAAAGCTAGAGCGCAAGAAATTGCCAGTTATAAACTAGAACATTCGTTTATTGGTTATGCAGGAAAAACTATAGAACCCATAGTCAAACCCCTAGGATATGATTGGAAAATTGGTATCGCCGTGCTAACTTCATTTGCAGCTCGCGAAGTATTTGTGGGTACCTTAGCAACCATATACAGCGTTGGCAATGATGAAGAGGAAACCATTAAAAACAGAATGGCAGCAGAGCTTGATGAAACCGGAAAAAAACCCCTTTTCAACCTGGCCTCTGGGGTTTCCCTGATGCTTTTCTACGCCTTTGCAATGCAGTGCATGAGCACCTTGGCCGTAGTGAAAAGGGAAACCAATAGTTGGAAATGGCCAATGCTACAGCTTAGTTTTATGAGTGTTTTTGCATATATTGTTGCTTTGCTAGCCTATCAATTATTAAAATAGAATATGCAGGAAATCGCTGTTTATATTATCTTGATTTTAGCGGTTGGCTATTTGGCCAAAACATTCCTACTGCCCAAATCGCTGTTTTCTTCCTCCAAAAAAACCAAGAAAGGATGCGGCACAGATGACTGTGGCTGTTCTTAATGCTAGGCAATCAACAACACAAGGCTTTTCAAATCCCTTTCTTAAAATTTATTTTTTCTTCTACTCGGTGTAACCTTTTGTACTTTTCTGACTATATACTTACAAACACCGACTAAAACATGCTGTTAGCAGAACAGACTGATGAACATTTAATGGCTCAAGTTGCCCTAGGGGATTTGGATATTCTAAAAATCTTGTTCGATAGGCATCATGTGCATATTTATAATTTTTTATATAAAATGTGTGGGGACAAGATGCTAAGTGAAGACTTGACTCAAGATGTTTTTTACAAGGTCATTAAGTATCGGACCTCATATAGAAATGGAAAATTTATCGCTTGGCTATTTACAATAGCACGAAACAGCTTAAACACCCATTTTTCAAGAAACAAAGAACAACACGAGGGTTTAGAAACAGTATCATATAAAATCACAACGCAATATGACACTAAAGAAGATTATTCGCAATTGCAAAATGCCTTGGGCAAATTGGAAGCATCAGATCGGGAAGTTTTAGTGCTGCATCGCTTTCATGAAATAAAGTACAATGAATTGGCAGAAATAATAGGAACTACACCAGGTGCAGTAAAAACCAAAGTATGCCGAGCGTTACAAAAACTAAAAAAAATATACCTAGAAAGTATTTAAGCTATGGACACAAATCATATTACAGACATACTTCCAGAATATATTGATGGAACCTTAACAAGCACTGAAAACAAGCGGGTAAAAACACATCTGAAAGATTGTAAGGCTTGCAAACAAGAATTAGAAGAATATCAGGCACTTTTTAATACCATGAAAATGGAAAAAGAGGACGTTCCCTCCCACAATTTAGAAGCAGGCTTCTTAAAAATGCTCGAAAAAGAAAAACAGCATGCTGTAAAAGTAGTTGCCATTAAATCCAAAAGAGAGTCTAGCAAGAACAACTGGCTTAGTTCAGCAATGAAAATAGCGGCAAGTTTAGCCATTCTGCTAACAGCCTTTAGCGCTGGCCGCTATTTTCAGTCTAAAGAAGCGCTAAAAGAAATAGCAGTAATTGAAAGTGAAAGTATACAGTTAAAACAAACAACAATGATTTCATTAATGGAAAATCAATCCGCTAGCAAGCGAATACAAGGTGTACAATTCATTGGGGAATTTAAACAACCTGACGAAAAAATTATTGCAGCATTGACAGACCGAATGTTGAATGACAAAAACACGAATGTGAGATTGACCGCAGTAGAAGCACTTTCAAAATTGACTTCTTCAGAAAAGGTAAAAGAAACTTTTATTCTGGCCTTGGGTATTGAAAAAGATCCTAGTATTCAAATTACAATTATTCAACATTTAGTTACCCTACAAGAGAAAAAAGCAATTCAACCAATGAAAAAATTGTTGGAGCAAGAAGATACTCAACCCTTTATAAAGGCAGAAATTAATCAAGTATTATCACAAATTATATAATAACCTGTGCTGAGCGAAATCGAAGCATCAAAAAACGAAAATCATGAAAAAAGTAACCTTAATTTTTATTGCCTGCGTACTTGTCTTAAGTGCAAAAGCACAATCAGATTATACCAAATCATTAAGTGGGGTGGAGTGGGTCAAAATTGAAACCAAATCAGGTATTACCATAAAGACTCATGATAAAAACGAACTGTTAATAAAAGTATCTGGCATGAAACAAAAATCTGAAAAAGCAAAAGGCTTGCGTCTTGTTGGTGCAGGTGGATCAGACAACACTGATGTTGGCTTTTATGTAGTTCAAGACGGCAATAACATGCTTGTAAAAAACTTAAGAAGGTCTGAAAAAGCTGAAATTTTCCTTCCAAAAACTCAGAACCTTTCTGTCACCAATACTTGGGATGGCGATATCTATATTGAAGGATTCTCGGGTGAGGTTGAGGCGAATGCCAACCTCAACGGCGGTCTTAAGCTCGTTGATCTTTCTGGCCCAATAACAGCCTATTCTTTAAATGAAAGTGTTGAGGTCGCTTTTGAAAAAATAAGTCAAGACGCCCCAATCGTTATTAGCACTACTAATGGTGAAATAGACGTGACACTTCCAGAGAAAACACCTGCAGACCTAGAACTCAGTTCATGGAACGGTGATATCTACACAAATTTTGATTTAATAAGACCAGACAAAGATGGGCTTAAATCCATATCAGGTAAAAATGTCAAAGGTGCCATTAATGGCGGCGGAGTGGCTATTAAATTAAAATCTACCAACGGTGCTATTTATTTAAGAAAGAAATAATCAAAAAACGAACAATCATGAAAAACGTATTCACTCTAATTTTTATTGGAATCATCTGTTTATTTAGAGTTTCCGCTCAGAAAATCATCGAAAAGAACTTTGACTATACAAATCAGCATATCGAGCTTGATGTAAAGTTTGCAAGAAATATTGAAGTAAAAACATGGGAAAAATCAACCATATATTTTAAAGCAACTATTGAGATAGAAGATGCCCAATTTATTGAAAAGTACTCGGTCGATTTTCAACAATCAAGCAATAACATAGTTATTGAAGAAAAAGCCGAACCCGTATATAAGGCCATGCAAGACCATTACAAAAAGAATAACAAAGGTAATTCACAGCACTGGTACAATACCGGAGATAAATGCAAATTCAACTATGTGCTTTATATACCAAAAAATACACGTCTTAAAATAAGCAGCATCAATGGTGATTTAAAAGCAGAAAGTATGGAGGCAGATATGACAACGGACCTCATTAATGGTAATATTGACATAAAAGATTATTCTGGAGACTTAAACCTTAGCACCATCAACGGTGAAATAGATTTAAAAGTTTCCAATACAAGTTTGATTGCTGAAACCATACACGGTGACATTTATGCTGATCAAAAGCTTAACCTAGTTTCAGAAGATCGCCATGTTGGACAGAAAGTACAAACCGATGGTGGTAATTTCAAAAACAAACTACGATTGAATACAATTAATGGCAATATGTACCTACGGCTTTAAAAAACAATATAAAACAACGATTAAAAGGCGCCCTTTGTGCGCCTTTTTTTATTTCCCTACAGAAAGCGACGCCGAATACTCTTAAATGTTGTACATTAAAATCATAAATCAATTATAATGAAAAAAATCACCTTTTTACTTAGTGCACTAATTTTCGTGGCCCTTACCTCCTGCAGCGCTTCAAAAACTTCTAATGATACGGAGGGTGATTTGAGAGCAGAGTTAGATCAAAAAAATAGAGGGAATATTTCATTATTGTCTCAAATAAGACAAAAACCGGGCATTATTATTAAAAATGGCGTTCCTGCACTGCAAAGGGCAGAGAATTCGATTTCCAATTTGGCTTCTCAAGAACCTTTGTATATTTTAGATGGCCAGATTATGGGAAATTCCTTTAATTCTGTTAACAATGTAGTGGCTAATTTCATGGTCAAAAAAATAGAAATTCTATCAGGGTCAGATGCTTCGTCTTACGGTGTACAAGCTGCTAAAGGTGTTATAAAAATTACCACGAATTCAAACTAATCATGATCAAACATTTAGTGCTAAACAGTTTCCTAACCTTTATTTTAGCCTTCGGATTTACTTCAATAAACGGTTGTTCTGATTCAGAAGGTGACGCCGCAGACCCTATTATTGAAGAACCTGAAGCAACGGACCCAGAACCGCTAGACCCCAACAGGGCCTGGAACTTAGTTTTTGAAGAAGAGTTTGATGCCGATTTATCTGACTGGAATACCTGGGAAAGTGGTGCTTTTAACAACGAGATTCAATACTACCGCCCAGAGCAGTTGACGCTTGAAAACGGAATTTTGACCATTAACATACAACGCGAAAGAATCATAGGTGACAATAACCCTTTTGACAGTTCGCCAAAAGAGTTTGAGTATGTTTCTGGCAGAATAGAAACCAAAACCACTTATGGCCCATCCAATGCGGCAGGAGAAACAGAATATCGCTTTATGGCCCATATCAAAATTCCGGCTGGTAACGGTATGTGGCCTGCATTTTGGTCTTACGGAGATCCTTGGCCCACAAAAGGCGAAATTGATATTATTGAAGCCAGAGGTAATTTACCAATGGAGTTTTCTTCCAATATCTTTTATGGTACGGAACCCAATATTCCCCTAACGAATAATGATAATACAGTTGTTGAACACGAAATAGACGTTGATATTACAGCAGATTTTCACACCTATGAACTCATTTGGACATCAAACAAATTAGAGATATTATTTGACGGTGAAAGTTTGCATACGTATTCGGCCAATGGTCAGAACTTTATTACCTCACTTTTTGGTAAAAAGCAACAAATAGTATTGAATACTGCCGTTGGCGGCTTCTTTTTTCCACAGTCATCCTCAAACTCCTTTGTTGATAGTGCAGAAATGCAAGTTGATTGGGTAAGGGTGTACAAAAGGTAGTATGGCATTAAAACTATTCGTTACCACCAGTAGAAAACTGGTTGTAACTTATCTTTTGTTTAGATAGATAAACAGGCGAAGTGATAAAAAGCTTTTTTACTTGATTGTCCCAGTCTTTGGCTACATTAAAATAACTGGCATTGTTTACGGCCATAATCTCATCACAATCAGGACAGGTGTGTTTATAATCTAAAAAATGATGGGCAAACTCATGAAAAGCGACCACTTTGAGTATTTCTGGGTCTATCAATGCCACCCAATTGATGAGAATATTTTCAATTTCACCATCGACATTTCGAGTAACCATTCCTAAAACCACGCCACCCTCTTCTAAAGGAAGTTCATTGGTAATATCAATGGTTTGTAATTGAAATAATTTTTCGTGATATTCAATTCCGTAAGTATCGCAATACTTGAAAAAGTCTTGTAAAAGGGGTTGCAACCTACCATCAATATCCACTGTGTGTTGACCGTGGGCATTTAAAGCCCAAACAAAAAGAAACAATAGCATGCTTTTTCTCATCTTGATTTTGATTTAGTGAAAAATGGTTTGCCAGTGCTCTAATATTAAAAACGTGCTATCTGCTAAATTATTTCTAACCTCTTGTTTTTTAACTTTTTATAAGGAGTAAACTACCTCGGGGCAAGCCCACGAGGCATTAATAAGAAACTGAACTTTAATTTCGAGGCAAGCCTCGGGGTATTAAACCCTTTGGCGGTGCCAATCAAAAATACGGAACAGCTATAATTAAACTACTTTGTAGCTGTGTATTAAAGGCGTAATGAGCCTAAAGTGAAATTGCTATTTTGGTGTCATTTTCTACCTTGAAAGCGCAGTCTATATATTTTGGAGGTCCAAAAGCTCGCATTTTAGCATTGGAGAAAGCTACTTTTTCTTTGGGTATACCCAACCAATTGGTGTCCAATTCATCGTTACCATTTTCATCGTGAAATAAAGCAATGGCATATTCCCCATCAGGAATGTTGTTTAGTAAAACTTTTGTAGTTCCTGATTTTGCTTCGGAAGAGCCAGAGGAGAAGACCTGGTCAAATTTTAAAAAACTGTCTTCACTATCATAAATAGCAACACTTATTTTACCATTGGATTTTGGTACGTTCACTACTTCAACCACAATCTGGTTTTGAGAAAAACCTGCTGTTGCAACCAGTAAAAAAACAAATAAAATATGCTTCATAATATCAAGTGAGTTAATCGTAAACTAAACTTTTTTTAATGCAAAATAGTATCCAGTGATTGTAGAGCTCGTCAATTTTAACAAGGACTACTTTTCCCCCCGCCCCAAAACCTCATGAATACTCTTATACATGTTTTGTGTTTCTAAACTATCTGAAAAATTGAAATAGAGTCTTAACGAATCGCTATGGACCAATTGCACCTTTTGTTGCCTTAAATCGTCTACAAAAACGTAAACCTTAGTATCGGTTATTGAGTCTTTAAAGACCCCTTTTTCTTTGGTAAGCCATGAAAATCCATTTTTCCGTTCCATTTTGGGTAGCTGCTTCACCCATGCTATACTATTGATTTTTGACAACGATATACGTTGCTTGTAAATACCCGACATCAATTGAAAATGGCCCTCCTCAATTTTTGACCAATTCTTGTAATGCATCACAAAACCGACAATACAAACCACAACGGTAACCACTATTACCAAATTCCAAAACCAATTCTTCTTTTTCATAATGCTAAACCTTGCTCACAAAAATATGTGATGAAAAATTATTTGAAGTCATACGCCCTTAAAACCATCAATTCTTAATGAATATCTGCTATCTTTAAAGCAACAACCATTCCACCATCCACTTATGAGATTAAAAAAAGTAAAGTTCAAAAAGTCAAAATTAAAATCAGTGTTTTTTCAACTTTTACTTTACGGAATTTCAGTATTTTAATAGTTGCCAAAAGATTCCCCAAATTAGTTCTGTTCCCAAAGAAATTCAAAAAATAGCTTCCTCATTAATTGGGGTATCCTATTTTTAAAATAAAAATGAATTGTAAAAAACAATTACCGTGTAAATTAAAATTATGCAGCCCACCAATAAAATAGAAACTGAAGTTCTTAAAATTTACAATACTTGGCTGTTTAGTTATTTAAATGGTGATGTGGCAACCTATGACAAATACCTAGATGATGACTACCATTTTATTGGCTCTACCAATAATGAAGAGTTTCTAAACCGAAAAGATACCACCAACTTTTTTAAAGCTACAGCCGACCAATTAGCTGGCAAATGTCAACTAAAAAACGAAAAAAAAACCTTAGAAGTGAATTCTGAACAAGGAGACTATACCAAGTTCACTATAATTTTACCTCATGTAATTAATTTAGAATCTACATTATGAATACCAAACTGATTAAATTATCCCTTATCATCCTATTCTTAGGCCTTAATTGCAGCAAATTAACGGGGCAAACCCGGTATCTAGATAGTATTAGCAAATTAATTAATGAAGCTAAGACCGATACCGCAAGAATTATTTTAGTGAACACTAAAATTGAACGGTTAAAAGAGGTCAATTTAGACAGTGCCTTAGCACTTGTTCAAGAAAATTTAAAGGCTGCAAGAGCTGTAAATTTTCAAAAAGGTGAGGTTACTATCTTGCTCAACCTTGCTGGAATATCAACAACTAAAGGAGACTACCAAGCTGCAGAACAAGCACTTAAACAAGCGGATTCCCTTGCTAAAACCTTAAAAAATGAAAGACAAATAGCCAGTGTTTATTCTGGTCTAGGTATATTATATGGTACGCAGGGCCAATACGAAAAGTCCAACGTATATTTCAAAAAATTGGTGGCTATCTATGAGAAAACTGGTGATAGTATATCGCTTGGCAGAAGCTACGGAAACTTGGCCATAGGCTATCAAATGCAGTCAGATTTTCCACAAACGCTGCTCTACCAACAGAAGGCCTTACGCATTCAAGAAGCTATAAAAAACGAGGTAAGTCAATCGTACCTTTTGATGAACATGGGTGTTACTTACCAGCTGTTACAAGACACTTTAAAATCAGAACAATACTTCTTAAAAGGAATTGGTCTCGCCAATAAAAATGAGATAAAAAACGTGGCTCTTTATGGCTACTCTAATCTTGGCTCCCTTTATTCAACACAAAACAGGTGGAAAGAATCCTATGATTACACAATGCTCGCAGCACAACTTGGAAAAGAAATGGGTGATGAGAGCATAGAAGCAGCAAGTATGGCAAAAGCTGCCAAAGCCCTCATGAATATGAATTCATTTCAAGAGGCAGAAGCCTTAGCTACTCAGGCTATAGTCTTATCCGAAAAAGCAGGGCAACCCCTTGTTATTCATCAAACAAATGGTACAAAAGGAGAAATTTTAACCCGTAATGGAAAATATAAGCAAGCAATACCTTTTCTTGAAAAAAGTATTGAGACGTTAAATGGGATAGAAAATTACGAAGCCAATACTGCTGAAATTTATGCCAACCTTTCTTTATGCTATGAAAAAATAGGCAAATACAACCGTGCCCTTAGCAACTATAAAACTTCAGCAAAAATAACAGATTCTGTGCGTGCGAGTGAAAATATAAAAAAGGCAACAGAGCTAAGTTTGACCTATGATTTTGAGAAAAAACAAGCTTTAGAAAAAGCCGAACAAGATATAAAAGATGCCATAGCAGAACGTGCAAAGAACCGTCAACTTTATATTATTTTAGGCTTAGGCATTCTGCTTCTTTCCGGAATAGTTATCGCAATCATACTTTTTAAGAACAACAAGCAAAAACAAAAGGCAAACCTGCTTCTAAAACGACAAAAACTAAAAGTTGAAAAAACGCTGACTGAATTAAAAACAACCCAAGCCCAACT
>CAYGUO010000064.1:13214-15589 GCA_964353095.1 uncultured Flavobacteriaceae bacterium
TTATCCAATCAGAAAAAATGGCGAGTCTTGGTGAACTCACAGCAGGTATTGCCCACGAGATTCAAAATCCATTAAACTTCGTCAATAATTTCTCAGAAGTGAGTAACGAACTTATTGATGAAATGAATGAGGAATTAGTTAATGGTGATATTGAAGAGGCGAAAGCTATTTCTAAGGACATCAAACAAAACCTGGAAAAAATAAACCACCACGGCAAACGTGCAGATAATATTGTTAAGGGCATGCTACAACATAGCCGAAGTAGCACCGGTACAAAAGAACCTACCGATATCAATGCCTTAGCCGATGAATATTTACGATTGGCCTATCACGGGTTACGGGCGAAGGACAAAACCTTTAATGCAGAATTAGTTACTGATTTTGATGAATCTCTTGGCAAGATTGATGTGCTACCACAAGATATGGGAAGGGTCATTTTAAACTTGATCACCAATGCTTTTTACGCAGTAAACGAAAAGACTAAATCTGACATCGAAGGCTATCAGCCAACTGTGACGGTTTCTTCCAAACGAACTCCCCTCCTTGGAGGTGCCGCGGGTGGGCCTCAGAGTGTGCGGATAGCGATTTCCGATAATGGTAACGGCATTCCAAAAAATATTCTAGATAAAATATTCCAACCCTTCTTTACCACCAAACCCACAGGGCAAGGCACTGGATTAGGTTTAAGTATGAGCTATGATATTGTCACTAAAGGACATGGTGGAGATTTAAAAGTTGAAACCAAAGAAGGGGAAGGAACGACTTTTACTATAGTCTTTCCTAAATAATATGATCAATAAAAGAATAGCAAAAACGGGGAACATTATGAAAATACTAGTAGTAGACGACGAACAAGATGTAAAAGTTTTATTTGAGCAACGTTTTAGAAAAGAAATTAAAAAAGGGGAACTTCATTTTGTATTTGCATTTTCTGGCGAAGATGCCTTAAAAGTGATGAAAAAAATAAATCATGAAGCAGTTCTAATCCTATCAGATATTAATATGCCGGGCATGAGTGGTCTTGAGCTCTTGGAGACTATTAAGAAAAACTATGTTAAACCACCTCCAGTGGTAATGATGATTACTGCCTATGGGGATGAAGAAAACCGGAATACTTATATCAGGTTAGGTGCTGACGATTTCTTGACCAAACCGCTAGATTTCAATATCTTAAAAACTAAACTAAAAGAACTAACATAATGGCGAAGATAATGGTAGTGGATGATGAGACCGATTTGGAGGTGCTCATCAAACAAAAGTTTAGAAAACAGATACGACAAAAAGAATATGAATTTCTATTTGCCATAAACGGGAGGGATGCCCTGGAAAAACTGGTAGAAGATCCAGAAGTGGATATTATACTCAGCGATATCAACATGCCAGAAATGGATGGCCTTACCTTACTCTCTGAACTTCAAGTAAGTAGTCCGTTAATCAAATCCGTAATTGTTTCTGCCTATGGTGATATGGATAATATTCGGGTTGCTATGAACAGGGGGGCTTTCGATTTTATTACCAAGCCTATCAACTTTGAGGACCTCACCATAACAATGGAAAAGACCCTAAAACAAGCGCAACAAATAAAAGACACCCTAAAGGCGGTAAAAGAGAATAATATTCTAAAAATGTATGTGGATGAGAACGTCCTCAATTTTATGGGAGGTCAAGAATACGAATCCAAAATCATGGCCAATGAGAGTATTGAAGGTACTGTCATGTTTGTAGATGTATGCGGATTTACAAAAATAAGTGAAACTGCCGCTCCAGATTTGGTAGTGGGTATGTTGAATACCTATTTTGATGCCATGGTAAAAGAAATTATGGAGCACAAGGGTATCGTAGATAAATTTATCGGTGATGCCGTCATGGCCGTTTTTAGAGGAGAATACCATTTAGATCGTGCCATAGATGCTGCTCTGGCGATACGCAACCAAGTGAACAACTTTCCAAAAATAGCTGGTGAAGATAATTTTAAACCAAAGGTATCCATAGGTATTAAAAGTGGTGAAATGATTTCAGGCAATATTGGCTCGGCTACACTAAGGCGGCTAGACTATACGGTTATTGGTGACACCGTAAATACCGCAGCAAGGTTACAAGATGCTGCTGAAGAAAACCAAGTTATTATTTGCGAAGGTTGTTACCAACAGGTGAAAGAGGCCTTTAAATGTGAAAATATGAGCAGTATTACTATGAAAAACAAGGCAAACCCACTTACCATTTATAACGTTATCGAATAAACAAAGTTAGACTAGCTTACATTTGATTAATTTCATGCAAAGCTTCCCCACAACGTTTTATGTAAAACCAAAGCTATACTATGGAAGAACCAGAAAACCACAAAATATTAAACTTACAAGAAAAACTTATTGAAC
>CAYGUO010000065.1:0-6529 GCA_964353095.1 uncultured Flavobacteriaceae bacterium
TTGAAAGAAAACTTGAAGCCCTTAACAAAACTGTTAAGGGCTTTTTTTATATTCGAATATGGAAGTATCAGCACTACACAAACTTTTTTTAAACCACCCTGAGGTATCTACGGATACTAGGAAGATATCAAAAGATTGTTTTTTTTTCGCGCTTAAAGGACCTAGTTTTAATGGAAATACATTTGCCAAGGAAGCACTACATAAAGGAGCTCGTTTTGTTGTCATAGATGACCCCAATTTTCAATTAGAAGACAAAACCATTCTTGTTGAAGACGTTTTACAAACCCTGCAGCATCTCGCTACATTTCATAGGCATTATTGCAACGCTAAAATCATTTCATTAACTGGCAGCAATGGCAAAACAACGACCAAAGAGCTAATTAACAAAGTACTCTCAAAAAAATACAGCACCATAGCAACAAAAGGCAATCTCAACAACCATATTGGAGTGCCTTTAACCCTATTATCCATAAAAGAAGATACTGAGATAGCCATTGTTGAAATGGGGGCGAATCACCAAAAAGAGATTGAATTTTTAAGCCAAATTGCCCAACCTGACTTCGGGTATATCACTAATTTTGGAAAAGCACATTTAGAAGGTTTTGGTGGTGTAGAAGGTGTTATCAAAGGAAAAAGTGAACTTTACGACTATTTGACAGCGAACAACAAATATGTTTTTTTGAACGCGGATGATCCCATTCAAAAAGAAAAACTTAGTTCGTACATCAAGAAAATTGGCTTCAGTGGAACAGATACTGAATATTATCAGATAAAATTTATTGAGGCCAACCCATTCGTACAATTTGGTTTTGAAACTGAAACGGTTTCGACCCAACTAATAGGTGCTTATAATTTCACCAATTGTGCAATAGCAACTTTGATGGGAAAATATTTCAATGTTGCGCACAGCGATATTAAAGAGGCATTGGAAAGTTATCAACCAGAAAACAACCGATCTCAAATCATCAAAAAAAATAATCATCATATTGTTTTAGATGCCTACAATGCCAACCCCACCAGCATGAAAGCAGCCCTAGACAGTTTTGCAGCAACATCAAACAAGCCTAAGGTGGTATTTTTGGGTGATATGTTTGAACTAGGTGAAACTGCGGCTCTTGAGCATCAAGTGATTGCTGATTTAGTAAATAGAATGAGCCTAGACGAAATTTTTTTTATTGGCGAAAACTTTTACAAAGTCAACACCCCATTTAAAAAATTTGATTCATTTGATAAGCTTAAAATACACTTGCAAGACTATAGGTTAAAATCTGCCTCCATCCTGATTAAGGGATCAAGAGGAATGGCTTTAGAACGTATTCTTGACTATCTGTAAATCATAAACTTTTCTAAAATTGGCTTATACTTGAAATGATAGGGTTGTTTTATCGAACCAATACCCATGTCTTAAGTGAAATCATGGAAAGTATTGTAATTTTTGATGGGGAATGTAATCTCTGTAATGGCGTTGTTGGTTGGTTGTTGAAATTAGCTCCAACCGATATTTTTAGTTTTGTTGCGTTTCAATCCCCTTATGGGCAAGAACTACTGCACACTTTTGGTTTTCCTAAAAAAGAGTTGACCACCGTTATTTTAATTGATGAATCTGGTGTGCACACTCAATCTGATGGCTTCTTAAAAATCATAGCTCAAATTCCGAAATGGAGCGTAATAGCGACTCTACTAGCCTATATAACAAGAATCATTCGTGATACGATTTATAATGTAGCGTCAAAAAATCGATTAAGATGGTTTGGGAAATCAAGAACCTGTGCGCTGTCTTTTCAATAGTGGAGTATACTGGATTCGAACCAGTGACCTCTGCCCTGTCAAGGCAGCGCTCTAAACCAACTGAGCTAATACTCCTTTAAATGTCTAAAAAGCTAAAGTGCGCAATATCGTAAAAAGATTACCAATCTCCATACTCCGCAGAATTCTTTTGGGTTTCGTGCAGCGTAATATGCAACAACTGATCAGTCAATAGTTTCGGCTTGAGTAAATCATAAATAACCTTTACAAAATATTCCGTTGAAGGCAATATGTTTTCAAACTCCGGACAATCTTCATTTAAGTTTTTATGGTCAAAACGATCTTCGACCTCCTCTTTGATCAAAGCTCCCAAAACAGCTAAATCCATTACAAAACCAGTATCAGGATTCACTTTACCGCGAATTCTAACCTCTAAATCAAAATTATGCCCATGGTAATGCGGACTATTGCATTTACCAAAAACTTCTACGTTTTTTTCATCGCTCCATTTCGGATTGTGTAACCGATGCGCTGCGTTAAAATGTGCTTTTCTACAAATTGTAGCAATCATAATATCAAATCAGATGGCAAAGTTACTTCAAATTTAATGTTCTACTAAATGAATATGACAATAAGAGCTATGAAGTGCTATTCAAGACTTTTTAGAAAAGCTAAACTTTCAGGCACTTGTTTTATAACTTTTGAAGATTCATCTTCAATGAACATATGGGTTACGCCCAGCTCTTTTCCTTTTTTAAGCAAACCTTTGATATCAATCATACCGGTTCCCAAAACCACATTATCCTCTACATCGCCATGCCCCGTGTTATTCCCAACAGTACCCTTTTTCATATCTTTTAAATGCATCAACTTAAATTTATTGGGATATCTTTCAAAAAGCTCCATTGGATCCGCTCCACCATGAACAATCCAATAAACATCCATCTCAAAATCGAAATTTTCTGCATTTTCGGCCATATAATCAAATAATGTTCCTTCTTCATAAGGTCTAAATTCATAACCATGGGGATGATACACCAAGGTCAAGCCACTTTCTTTTAAAAGCTTTCCTGCTTTGTTAAAAACAGTTATCGCATTTTTAGTGTCCTCAATCGTAAAATCGTCTCCGTTATGCGGAATCCATGCACACATTACGTAAGAAGCCCCTAAAGTTTTTGCTCGAGCCAAAGTTTTCTTTGGCATATCGCGCAACTCTTCAAAACTAGCATCAGCACTGATTACATGCAACCCATTCGTTTTGAGCAACGCCGCAAACTCTGAATCTTCCATTCCGTAGGTATCCACCCCACCTTCAACAACAGTAAAACCCCACGCCTTAATTTGGGCCAAAGTTTTAGGCACATCTTTTTTGAATTGATTTCTAAGACTATATAACTGAATACCGATATGGTCTTGGACATAAGCATCTTGAGCTTGCCCAATTATTGGAATCGTTAGAACACTCATTAATACGATCATACCCTTTGCTATGTTTTTCATTCTTTTGGTTTTTAAGTCAATAAATTTCCTTTCTCATCCCATTCGGCAATAACCCCTCTTTTACTTTGATCTACACATTTCGCAATCCATTCTGGGTCGTATGCCACTCCGTGCTGATCTAAAACATCTTGCGGAACACCGTCCCATACATTGGGCATATTTCCTTTATATCCTAAATCAGCAATACCTACTTTTGAGGTATAATACCCTGTAACGGTAAGGCCTCGCATCATATAGAAAAATTGAATTTCAAGTGCTTGCTTTTCCAAAGGCACATCGATATCATGCCAACAAATTTCGTCGCAAATTAGTTTTTGCTGTGCCAAGGTGGCTGATTTGAATTCCACACCAAAATCCGTATTACTTTTATGATCCAACCACATTAACCCACCTAAAAGCGTGGGCGCCATTGTTGGAATATCTTTCCCCATAAACTCTACAAGTTCAGGAACGCCTGCCTCAATTGGCCCACCGTGTGGTTCTTTGGGAGGAAGTATCACCACACTAAGCGCCGCGATAGTCTCCATCTCATGTTCATTGAACAATTGTTCTGCATTCAGTTTTTCCAGGCGTTCCAATTCTTCTGGAGTACGCCCAAAGTACTTTTCACTACTCTCAACAATGGCTTGATCAACAGTTTCTGTTTTACAAGAATTAAATACTAGTCCTGTGCTGGCTGCAGCGCCACCAAGAATTAAGGTCTGTAAACTCTTTCTTCTATCCATAGCCTAAATATTTTGTGCTTTAAGTTGTTCAATAATATAATCAGAAGCTCTCCAAGAGAGCGCCATAATCGTCCATGTACAATTCTTATCTGCCTGCGAAACAAACGGACCTGCATCTACAATAAAAACATTATCCACATCATGAAGTTGCTGATACTTGTTTGTAACCGATGTTTTTGGGTCGTTGCCCATGCGGGTTGTACCTACTTCATGAATTATTTGACCTGGAGCAAGAAGACCGTAGTCTTTATCTTTTCCCGGTTTTTCATTTAAGGGGATACCTCCCATATTATGAATTAATTCTTCAAAAGTATCTTGCATGTGTTTCGCCTGATTTATCTCGAATTCTGACCATTTATAATTGAATTTTAAAACGGGGATGCCAAACTGATCTAACGTTGTTGGGTCTATTTCACAATAATTTTCTTTCCGGGCAATGGCTTCTCCTCGACCTCCAAAGCCAATTACGGAACCATAATATTTTTTCACGTCATCACGCAGACTATCTCCATAACCCCCTACTTTAAGTCCAAAGTACTTATTCATTCCGTTGGGGTCCCAGCCAAAACCATAATTGGGCTGCCCCATACCTCCCCACACTTCAATATGGTAACCACGTGGAAAATTAAGTTTTGAATTATCTCCCCACCAAGGCGAATACACATGCATTCCTCCAGTACCATCTTCATTATAGGAAGTTTTTCTATTCATCAAACCCGGAATCACCCCAGCAGCACTTGCACCTGTAGAATCATGTAAATATTTACCAACAATATCACTACTATTGCCTAAACCATTTGGATGTTGCTTGCTTTTAGAATTGAGAAGAATTCGAGCTGAACTACAGGCAGAAGCAGCTAAAACCACCACTCTCGCTTTGAGTTTATATTCTTTTCTATCTTCTTTATTAATATAAGAAACACCTGTGGCCTTACCTTCTTCATTGGTCGTAACCTCACGAACCATAGAATTTACAAAGAGCTTTACTTGACCACCACTTTTTTGTGCTGGAAAAATCAAACAACTCCCAGATGAAAAATCGGCATATACCGAGCAAGATCGAGAGCATTGACCACAATAAAAACAAACCCCTCTTTCGTTATTGATTTTTTTGGTCAACATAGATAACCTTCCCGGAATTACCGGAATGTTTGATTTTCTAGCTCCATTGATATAGAATAATTCGTGCAACCTTGGTTTTGGTGGGGGCAGAAAAAATCCGTCTGGATCATTCTCCCTACCCTCATTAGTTCCAAAAACACCAATTAGTTTATCAAGCTTATCATAGTACGGTTTTACATCTTCATAACCAATAGGCCAATCATCACCATGACCATCGCGGGTTTTGCCCTTAAAATCTTTTGGACCAAAACGCAGCGAAATACGACCCCAATGGTTTGTTCGACCTCCAAGCATTCTAGCCCGCCACCAATGAAAATTAGTTCCCTCTTCTTGCGTGTAGGGTTCTCCTTCAACCTCCCAATCTCCCCAAGACATATCCCATTCCCCAAAAGCCCGATCAGTACCCGCACCTCTCCGTGGAGATTCATAAGGCCATTTTAGCTGGGTCATTGTTTTGGGGTCCGCAGGATCAAAATAGGGGCCGGCCTCCACAACAGCAACTTTAAAACCAGCATCTGCAAGCTGCTTGGTCGCCATACCACCTCCTGCACCCGATCCCACGATGATAACATCGAATACTTCTGAATTTTCAATTATTTGCATTACTTTTTGAGTCTTAGATTAAGGTATATTTTAGTGGATTCGTGTAAGTCGATAAAATTCTTTTCTATATTGACTAGGGGTACATCCTTTTGTTTTCTTAAATATTCTATTAAAATTGGCAATGTTATGAAATCCGCATTTATAGGCTATTTCTGAAATGCCCTGCTCTTCCTCTGCTAACATCCTAGAAGCGTTTTCTACCCTAATATCATTCAGATATTCAACAAAAGTCCGCTCCGTACTTTTTTTGATAAACCTATTAAAAGAAACTTTACTCATATTGAGCATGCTTGATACTTGGTCAAGCGTAATCTTATTTGCGTAGTTTTCTTGGATAAAATTATAGAAAAGCTGTATTCTATCACTGTTATCAAAATCGTCTCTTGATATTTTAGAAACCGATAACAGTCTTTGATTTTTGGTTAGGGATAGATCATAGAGCAAGGAAAACATTTCTAAAAAATATTCAAAGCCCTCAAGCTCCGAAACATTCATAATCCTAGGGGCCAGGTTCTTTGCGGCCGCTTTGTCAAAAAGAATGCCATGAACGGAACGCTCCAACATTTCACGAAAAGGCTTCATAATGCTTCTTCGCATTAAATTATCTTGAAAAAGATCATTATGAAATTGAATGGTCACCTCATGTACGCTATGGGAACAATTATGCATTTTCCAAGCATGATATACATTTGAACCCACCAAAACCAATTCATAGTCATCAATTTCTTCCATACTAAAGCCAACGGTTCGTTGCATTCCCTTCCCATTCAGAATAAAGTTAAGTTCTAATTCTGGATGAAAATGAACAGGGTAATCAAAGGTATCCCTAAACC
>CAYGUO010000065.1:6539-15576 GCA_964353095.1 uncultured Flavobacteriaceae bacterium
CCCTAAACCGATTGATAACTAAAAAACTGTCTTGTGGGGACAAGTTCGTTATCTCCCGTTGGTATTTTTTTAACATACGAAAACGTTTGCGTTAAAATGTTAATACTATTTTGTCATTAAAAATGTATCATTATTCCAAATAAAGTAAAAACTAATTATGAAACTACAATAATAATTGTTAAAAAAAAGCATCTTTCATAAGCTTACAAGGATTTGTTTTAGGGATAACAAACAGTACTTCGACCTAAAAACCATTCTTTAAATCGCAAACAACTAATTATCAATAGACTAAAATATCGATTAATGTTAAATTTACTTTTCTTAAAAATAGTATAAAAGAATGATGATATAATACTACTATAGTGCATCCCATTTATATAATTTTATCACTTATACTATATTTACCTTATGCTAACAGGTGAATTAGCTAAACTTTTTAACATAACTTAATAAACAACTCATGATTATGAAACAATCAAATGAACTTGGCCTTTCTGCTTGGAAAACCAAGAGCAAAGCGTTGTTCAAGGCAGGTAGCTACCTTGCTTTAGCAATGTTTTTGACCCTTGGACTACAACCTGCACAGGCAAACAACTTAGAAAATAGCATTGCGCTATTAGTACCACAAAGCGTTATCACAGGTACCGTAACCGATGCGGATGGTGCGCCATTACCCGGAGCCAATGTCTTGGTAAAAGGAACCACAAATGGTACACAGACTGATTTTGATGGTAATTACACCATCAATGCAGATTCTAACGCCACCTTAGTTTTTAGTTACATCGGTTTTGCCACGCAAGAAGTTGCAGTAAACGGACAGAGCGTTGTCAATGCTGCCATGGCAGAAGATGCCAGCAAACTGAGTGAAGTTATCGTAGTAGGGTATACCACCCAAACAAGAGGCGATTTAACTGGTTCAGTAGCGTCTGTTGATATTTCTGAAGCCACTAAGCAGCCTGTTGTTAACGTTGCGGAAGCACTTGAGGGTAGAGCAACCGGTGTAAGTATTATCAACAATGGAGCACCAGGTAGTGCCCCGATTGTACGTATTCGTGGGCTTGGTACTCCAAACAACAACAACCCATTATACATTATTGATGGTGCTCAAACCACTGATCCAAACATTTTAAATACTATTAACCCAATAGATATTGCTCAAATCAACGTATTAAAGGATGGAGCTGCTTCTATTTACGGGGCAAGAGCATCTAACGGTGTTATTATTATCACTACAAAAAGTGGTAGTTATAATCAGAATAAGTTAAATGTGAGTGTTGACGTTTCAACAGGTTTTAGCAGAGCAACCAGGTTGCCAGATATGCTTGGTGCCGAAGATCTTGGTAACTATTTCTTTCAGAGTTTAACAAACGATGCCATTCGAACAGGCACAGATCCGGCTGCTATTTCGCATCCTCAGTTTTTTCCAAATGGAGGGTCTTCAACAGTCCCTTCTCAATTATTAGGGGTATCCCTTTTAGGAACTGGAGAAGCTATTAATGCACCTGTAAGACCAGGCGGAACAAACTGGTTGGATGAGATTTTTAGATCTGCACCTACACAGAATATAACAGCAAATTTTTCTAATGGTAACGAAACATCAAAATACTCAGCGACTATTGGCTACTTAAACCGCGAAGGTATCGCGTCTGATGTAGGGTTTAAAAGAGCACAAATTCGTTTGAACTCTGAATTCAAAGTAAGTAAACGATTAACTATAGGACAGCATTTTAACGCTTCATTCAGCAATAACAAAGGAAATGTAGACAATTCCATACAATTTGCACAACGTGCAAGCCCACTTGTACCCGTGTTTGATGACCAAGGAAGATTTGCTGGTGGATATGCCAATTCTAATGGACTATCAAATTCAGAGAACCCATTGTCAATTTTAACCAGAAACAGTGATGACTTTGTGAAACAAACCAGACTTATAGGTGATGTTTATGCGAGCCTTAATATCGCGGAAGGCCTAACTGCCAAAACTAGTATTGGTGGTGATATCAGTATGTTCAATTCTCGAAACTTTGTTGCTAGGGATCCTGAATCACCAGAACCAAGGGGAACGAACACACTAACAGAACGGAACCAACAAACCTATAACTGGGTATGGACCAATACTTTAAATTATACCAAAACTATTGGCGATCATTCTATAAATGCTTTGGTTGGTATTGAAGCCAACTCAAGTACTGGAAAAGGATTGCAAGTAGCCGCTACGGGTTTTCTATTTGAAACCCCAGATTTTTATCAGTTAGACAATGCTTCAGGTTCTCCTATAGTAGATCCAGGGAATACTTTTGATTTTGAAAATACCCTTTCTTCCGTGTTTGGCTCTGTAAATTATTCGTTTGCAAACAAGTATTTAGCGAGTGCCACGGTACGTCGCGATCGATCATCTAGATTCTTGGGCGATAATCAAAGTGGTGTCTTCCCTGCATTTAGTGCAGGTTGGGTAACCAGTAATGAAGATTTCTTCCCACAAGATGGTATTGTAAACAGATTAAAATTAAAAGCCTCTTGGGGTGCCTTAGGTAATCAAGAATTACCAGCAAGCAATCCTGGTCTCAATATATCTGGTTTAAATAATCAGTCAGCTGACTACGCTTTTAACGGAGGAACCAATATTAGAACAGGTGCCTTATTAGCCGGAGTCGGAAACCCTGATATTCGTTGGGAAACCAGTGAAACTTTTAATGTGGGTGCTGAACTTGGTCTTTTTGATGATGCCTTGTCTATATCCCTGGAGTATTTTAAACTGACTACGGAAGATTTGATTGTCAGTAATGCGAATATTATAAGTGACACCGCGATCGATGCCACCCCTCCTTTTGTAAATTCAGGATCGGTTGAAAATTCTGGTGTTGAATTGAATATCTCGTTTCAAAATCAATCATCCGAAGATTTTTCTTATGGAGTAGACTTAAACTTCTCAACTGTGAATAACGAAGTGACCGATTTGATTAATGGCACGCCATTATTGGGTAATACTGGTTTTAGAAATGGTGGTATCACAAGAACAGAGATTGGACAACCAATATCTTCTTTCTTTGGTAGAATTGCTGATGGAATATATCGTTCAGAAGCAGAAGTTGCTGCTGGGCCTGACCAAGGCTTCGCTTCAGATGCTGCCGGTGTAGGTAGATTACGATATAGAGATTTAAATGATGATGGGGTTATAAACGATGAGGATAGAGACTTTATTGGAGACCCAATTCCTGATTTCACATTTGGTCTAAATTTAAATGCCAACTATAAAAATTGGGATTTTAGCGCATTTTTCGCTGGCACCATTGGGAACGATATTTATAACTATGACAAAATCTTTACAGATTTTGCCACCTTCCCTAATGGAAACAGAAATGCTAGAGTTTTGGATGCCTTTGATGCAACAAATAACCCAAATGGTTCACAACCGGCATCAAGCTTTACCCTTTTAAATAATGAAACTGCTCCTAGCTCCTTCTTAGTAGAGGATGGTTCATTTGTACGATTAAAAAATATTGTTATTGGTTATACCATGCCTGATCAAATTACAGAAAAGATGGGGCTCTCAAGTTTGCGTTTTTACATAAATGCAAGTAACTTGTTCACTATTACGGGCTATGATGGTATTGATCCAGAAATTCAACCTAATAGTGGTGCCAATTCTGCACTCACATTAGGTGTGGATCAAAACACGTTTCCTTTATCCCAGATTTTTCTTTTGGGTGTTAATTTAAAAATGTAAAAAAAATGAAAAAGAAATTAATTTATTTTATGGCAATCGTCTTCACTGCAATTTCGTGTGGAGACGACTTTTCGACAACTCCGGCAATCGGTGCTCTGAGCGATGAAACTTTAGCAAATCCAGCAGGGGTGGACCTATTGCTTACCGGTGCCTATTCTTTATTGGACGGTAATCGTCAAAATATTCCAGGTAATGGTTTCGGCGTTGGTGGTGATAATTGGTGGCTTGATGTGATGTCAGATGATGCCCATAAGGGTAGTACTGACGGAGACCAAGGAGAACTGTTACAAATTGAAACCAATGATATTCAAACGTCAAACGGTTATTTTAGAGCCAAATTTGCTGCATTATATGCTGGGGTCAATAGAGCCAATGCCGTTCTTTCTGTAATTGCAGGAATAGATCGTAGTGCTTTATTGCCTGTAGATGCAGCTGCAATTACTGTTCAAGAAGGGGAAGCCCGCTTTTTAAGAGGTCATTTTTATTTTGAATTGACTAAAATTTTTGGCAACGTTTCTATAATAACAGTTGAAAATTACCAAGCCCTAGAATTTAATCAACCAAATGCTGGCCCCGCCTGGGAAGAAATTGAAGCTGACTTTCAATTTGCTATTGAGAATCTTCCCGCTACAAGAGCAGAGCAAGCAGATCCAGGAAGACCAACACAAATGGTAGCAAGGGCATATATGGGTAAAGCACATTTATACCAATCTGATTGGGCAAATGCATTAACAGAATTGACTGCTGTAATCAATAGTGGCGAATTCGCTCTTAACATTGAATACCTTGACAATTTTAATGCTGCTGGTGAAAACGGTCCAGAATCCGTATTTGCCATTCAATTTGCTGCAGATTCAGGGCAATCTTTTAATGGAAATATTGGAGGCACTTTAAATTTCCCTGGTGGCGGACCATTTGGTTCTTGCTGTGGGTTTTATCAACCTACCATTGATTTAGCGAATGCTTTCAGAGTTGATGCTAACGGATTACCCTTATTTGACGCCTATAATGATACTGACTTTTTAAATGATTACGGTATTAACAGCGATGAAGCCTTTACTCCTGATACCACAACCCCTGTTGATCCGCGATTGGATTACACGGTAGGCAGAAGAGGATTAGATTTTAATGGCTTTGGTGAAAATATTGGTAAAGAGTGGATCAGAGCAGGTTTTAGTGATCTTTCTGGCCCTTACTTAGGTAAAAAGAATGTGTATCAAGCCAGTGAAGTTGGTACGAATAGAGGTTCTGGGGCTTGGGGTCAAGAGCACTCTGGCCTTAATTACAACATCATAAGATATGCAGACGTACTTTTGATGGCTGCCGAGGCTGCTGTTGAATCTGGTGATTTGGCTTCAGCGTTAACGTACGTAAATGAAGTTAGAGAACGAGCTGCCAACACCACAGTACTTCCAGCAATTGACGGCAGTGGTCCCGCTGCAAACTATCAAGTAGGTACTTATGCGTCTTTTCCTGATGCTAATTTTGCTATGGATGCGGTTCGTTTTGAGCGTCGTGTGGAACTTGGAATGGAAGGTCACAGACTTTTTGATTTAAGAAGATGGGGGGTAACCACTACGGTGTTACCTGAATATTACGCAAACGAAACACGTACCATTACTAATTTTGGTCCTAAAGTACAACCATATCAAGCTACATACGATTTATTACCAATACCAGTAGATGCTATTGGTTTAAGTGGTGGCATATTAAGTCAAAACCCAGGATATTAGATTTTAAGTTTAGTTGAGTTTTATTAGTTTAAGTTTAGCTGCAACAAGCAGGGCATCCTCATAAAGTGCCCTGTTTTTTGTTTAAGACCTTTCTGAATATTAATTTAGTTACCCTAAAATAGTCCCATGATTTCAAGACAAATAACATCATTAACTATACTACTTTTCTGTTTCTTCATACTTTCCAGTTGCGAGGAAGAAACTGCTGTAAATACTACTTCAGATAGCACAATATTCAATAAACTTGATCAAGATGCTACGGGTGTACATTTCGCAAACACCTTAAAAGAAAACGACTCCCTCAACTACTTCACCTACGCCTACATTTATATGGGTGGTGGCGTATCTGTCGGTGATATTAATAATGATGGCCTAACTGATCTATATTTTACAGGAAACATGGTTCCCAATAAACTTTACCTCAACAAAGGCAATCTTACTTTTGAAGATATCTCAGACCAAGCTGGAGTTTCTGGTGACGAAAGATGGTACACAGGCACCACCATGAGTGATGTCAATAATGATGGCTACCTAGATATTTACTGTTCTGTTGGTGGAAAATCTGGTAATAAAGAAAATCAACTTTTTATCAATAACGGAGACAGCACCTTTACCGAACGCGCTAAAGACTTTAATATAGCAGACCCTAGCAACAGCGTACAATCCACTTTTTTTGATTATGATAAGGATGGTGATTTAGACCTCTATATCGCCAACTACCCTCCTACCGCTTTTAATGCGCCCAACTATTTTTACGCCTTCAAACAAAAATTACCCAAACCGCTTGAGACGGATCGTCTTTTTAGAAATGATGGGAACACTTTTACCGATGTTACCGAGGAATCTGGCATCAAAACCTTTGGCCTATCATTAAGCGCCACCATTGGCGATTTAAACCAAGATGGGTGGCCAGATATTTATGTATCCAATGATTTTAGCACTCCAGATTACTATTTCTCAAATAATAAAGACGGTACTTTTTCAGAAGTTTCGCTACTATCAATGAAAAACACGTCTTTCTATGGCATGGGGGTTGATATTGCCGATTTCAACAATGACCAACGCTTGGATATTCTTCAAGTAGATATGAATGCCCAAAGCAACCGACGTTCAAAGGCCAATATGGCCAGTATGAACCCCGATTTATTTTGGAGTACCGTAAATACTGGTTTCAATTATCAGTATATGCAGAATAGCCTTCAAATGAATAATGGAAATCTTTTAGATACCCTGCCAGACTTCAGTAATGTATCAAGAATTGCTGGAGTGTCTTCAACGGATTGGAGCTGGGGCCCTTTATTTGCAGATTTAGATAACGATGGTTGGAAAGATATTTTTATTTCGAACGGAACCCGTCGTGAAATTAATAATCGAGATTTCTTTTTAGAAATAGAAAAAAAAGGACTCCCTCAAGACAGCACTTTGCAGAAAACATTGGCTATTCCTTCGGAAAAAATTGATAATTACGCTTTAAAGAACAACAAAGACCTTACGTTCTCAAAAATGAACCAAGCTTGGGGCATTGAACATAAAGGATTCTCCAACGGCAGTGTCTATGTCGATTTAGATAACGATGGAGATTTAGAGATTATCACCAACAATATTGATGATGTGGCCAGTATTTTTGAGAATACCAGTTCAGATAAAAACAACCACCTCTCCATACGTTTTAAAGGTTCTGAAAAAAACCCCTTTGGTATTGGCACCAAAACAACCGTGTTTGCCAATGGGCTAAAACAGTATCAAGAGCTGACCATGACCAGAGGGTTCCAATCTTCCGTTGCTCCTAAAATACATTTTGGTCTGGGGCAAACCAAAACCATAGATTCTGTTCAAGTAGTTTGGCCTGATGGTAAAATTCAATTATTAAAAGATTTGTCCATTAATAGTAACGCCATGATATCCTATACAGATGCTCTTGTGCCCTTTTCAATGGAAAAACAACCCCAAGAAAAGATATTTCAAACGGTAAAAGACAAATCAGTAATAGCAGAACACCGGCAAGTTGAAAACATCTATAATGATTTTGCAAATGAAATATTATTACCGCATGCCACCTCTAGGTTTGGCCCCAGTGTTGCCGTAGGCGACCTCAACGGGGATAATACGGACGATATCATCATTGGTGGGTCTTCTTTGAATTTAACTGCCATGTACTTGCAAACCAAAAACGGATTTCAAAAAGCGGCAATAGAAGCATTCATTCTAGATAAAGCCTCAGAAGACATGGGCATCCATATTTTTGATGCAGATAATGACAATGATAACGATATTTATATTGCTAGCGGCGGAAATGAGTTCACTCCTGATTCTAAAGCACTGCAAGATCGGTTGTATATCAATGACGGTAAAGGCAATTTCAAAAAATCAGAAACCGCTTTACCCATAATGATAACCAGTTCTTCAAGGGTTCACAGTAATGATTATGATAATGATGGTGATTTAGACCTTTTTGTGGGCGGAAGACTGGTGCCTGGAAATTACCCTTCACCGGCAAATAGTTACCTACTGGAAAACATTAGCGAAAATGGTATTCCAAAATTTGTAAACGCCTCCAATAAAATTGCCCCATTTTTAGAAAAACTAGGTTTGGTTACAGATGGTCTTTGGACCGATTTTGATAACGACGGTTGGACCGATTTGATTTTAACCGGAGAATGGATGCCCATTACCGTTCTTAAAAATGACGGAGGCTATTTCAAAGACATTTCCCAACAAGTTGGTACAGACGACACAAGGGGTTGGTGGTACGGTATCAATGAAGGTGATTTTGACAACGACGGCGATGTTGACTACATCGTGGGCAATCTTGGCTTAAATTACAAGTACAAAGCAAACGATCAAGAAACCTTTGACATTTATTTTAAAGATTTTGACAATAACAGCACCAACGATATTGTTTTGAGCTACTACAATGAAGGGGAACAGTTTCCATTAAGAGGTAGGGAATGTAGTTCACAGCAAATGCCCGGCATAAAAGAAAAATTCAAAGATTATGAATCTTTTTCCAATGCGACCTTAAGCGATGTCTATTCGGAAGAGGAACTTGCTGCGTCATTGCATTACCAAGTAAAATCTTTCGCAAGTGTTTACATGGAAAATAAAGACGGAAAATTAATTTTTCATCAATTACCTAACCTAGCACAACTATCTTCTATCAATCAAATCCTTGTTGATGACTATAATCAAGATGGGCACCTTGACGCCCTTATAGTAGGCAATCTGTATGGGTCAGAAGTAGAGACACCTAGAAACGATGCCGGCAATGGTTTATTATTGAACGGAGATGGTTATGGTAATTTCACCCCTATCACTTCTTTAAACAGCGGCTTCTATGCTCCTGGCGACGTTAAGGATATGGCCAACATTAAAATTGGTGAAAAGGATTATATCGTGGTAGCTAAAAACTCTGATTATCTTCAATTTGTCAAAGTAACCAAAGGATGATTTATTGAAGGGAATGATACCTAAATTATTCTTTAAAACAACTGGAAATTAGAAAAACAAAAAATCCCGATACGAATCGTATCGGGATTTTTACTTCTGTGGGCGCTGAGGGATTCGAACCCCCGACCCC
>CAYGUO010000066.1:0-15407 GCA_964353095.1 uncultured Flavobacteriaceae bacterium
ATCTCTTGGGCCTGCCCTGAAGTAGTTTGTTGGTAAAAACGGTAAAATTGAAAAGATTGCCGTAAAAATTGAAAAGGATCCTGCTTACAAGGAACTTGTTTTAGAAAATTTACATGTTTCATTAGGTTGGTTTGATACTGGGGTAAGCTTTGGCGAGCCTGGCTATGAAGAGCGTGAAACCCTAAAAAATGGATTGTTAGTAGCGGCAAAAAGCGGATTCAGTGATATTTTATTAAATCCAAACACCCTCCCTACCCCTGATACGAGTTCAGATATTGTTTTTTTAAAAGAACGAAGCAAAGGGCAGACCTGTACCCTACATCCGCTGGGTAATGTTACCAAAGATGGAGCAGGTAAACATTTAGCGGAGCTATTTGACATGCAAAACGTTGGGGCAAAGGCTTTTTATGATTTTAAACGCCCTATTACAAATGCAAACCTATTGAAAATAGCCTTGCTCTATGTTCAAAATTTTGAGGGGTTGGTATTTTCTTATCCAGAGGAAAATCAAATAAAAGGCAAAGGAATAGTAAATGAGGGCGAGATTTCAACAAAACTTGGTTTAAAAGGTATTCCTGCCCTGGCAGAAGAATTGCAAGTTGCACGCGATTTGTATATTCTGGAATATACTGGCGGCAAATTGCATATTCCTACCATATCATCTGCAGGCTCGGTAAAATTAATTGCTGAGGCAAAAAAGAAAGGCCTAAAAGTAACCTGTAGCGTAGCAGTACATCACCTCATTTTTAGTGATGACGAGTTAGACGGCTATGACTCCAATTTTAAAGTGCAGCCGCCTTTACGAACCAAAAAAGATTGTAAAGCCTTAATAAAAGGTTTACAAAATGGTAGTATTGATTTTGTCACTACGGACCATTCCCCAATTGATATCGAGGAAAAACGAGTTGAATTTGATAATGCCAACTATGGCACAATAGGTTTAGAAAGTGCCTTTGGGGCATTGAATTCTATTTTTGATACGGAAACAGCAGTTTCTTTATTATCAAAAGGAAGGTCAACTTTTGGTTTGTTGGAGCCAAAATTCCAAGAAGGGGAACCAGCTTGTATAAGCCTTTTTAATCCACATGAAGAGCACACCTTTAGTACCGATTCCATTAAGTCAACTTCAAAGAATAGTATGTTTTTAGGTACGACGATGAAAGGTAAGGTCTATGGTACCATAAACAACGGAAAACTAACACTCTCCTAATGTCAAAAGACGAGTTTACCACAGGAAGAACTACTGCGCTAATAGCCTATTTTACAATAGTTGGCAGTCTCATTGCTATTACGATGAATATGGAACCAAAAAATAGTTTTGCACGTTTCCATATTCGACAAGCTTTTGGTATTCATTTGTTATTTCATGCTTTAGCGATTGTAATGACTTTTACAAACATCGCTTCCGCCTCTTTAATACTGTTTATTGGCTATTTGTTGTTATGGGGCTATGGGTTTTTACAAGCCATGAACGGTAAAACAAAACCCCTACCTCTAGTTGGGGACTATTTTCAAAAATGGTTTACTTTTATCAATTAATCTTACTGATAGCTAATCGCAATAAAAATGACCCAAATTCCCCTTTCTTTAGAATACATCATACGCCCTGCAGTCAATAAAAATGAGAATACCCCTGTACTTTTTATGCTTCATGGCTATGGTAGTAATGAAGAAGATCTATTCTCATTTGCTGGTGAACTACCTAAAACATTATGTATAATTTCTGTGCGGGCACCGTACCACTTAGAACCATTTGGACATGCGTGGTATGCTATTAATTTTGATGCACAAAACGGAAAGTGGAGTGATGACGAACAAGCTATCCAGTCGCGCAATAAAATCGTAAACTTTATAGAAGAGGCATGTGCCGCTTATCATTTAGATAATTCAAATGTTACTCTATTGGGTTTTAGTCAAGGCACTATTTTGAGCTATGCTGTAGCCTTGTCCTATCCTGAAAAGATAAAAAATGTAATTGCCCTAAGTGGTTATATCAATGAAGGTATTCTGGTTGAGGGCTATAAAGAAAAAGACCATTCTAATCTTCATATCTATGCTTCACATGGTCAGGTTGACCAAGTAATACCTATTGAATGGGCGCAACGCGCACCAGCACTTTTAAATGATTTGGGAATTGCCCATACGTTTGAAGAATTTCCGGTCGGTCATGGCGTTGCCCCTCAAAATTTCTACTCATTTCGTACCTGGTTAGAAAATAAACTTAACTTAAAATAAAAGTCCGCACTTTTAGTTGTTCTGAATTTATTAGATTTAAAGGAAAATTAAATCCCTTTAAACCCTTGTAAAAATGGCAAAATTCAGTTTAGCACTTTTCATCTTTCTTCTTTTCATTTCTTGTAATCAAAATAAAAAAGCGGAGTTAAATCCTGAAACCCAAACTACAGAAATAGCTCCTAAAGATTGGGTGTATCTCTTTGATGGAAGTTCTTTAGATGGGTGGCGTGGCTATAATTCGGATAGCATGCCTCCAGGGTGGACCATAAAAGATAGCACCTTAACTTTTGACACGGAATTAGGCCTGGAACAAGACTATACAGGTGGAAAAGATATTATATACGGTGCACAGGAGTTTGAAAACTTTGAACTATATCTTGAATGGAAATTACCTGAAGGTGGCAACAGTGGTATTTTTTATCATGTAAAAGAGGGCTTTGATGCACCGCCAGTAGTGTCACCAGAGTATCAATTGATTGATGATGAAAATTACGCCAGCATCCACGATTTGACGGCCTACAATACGAGTTTGGGCTATACTGAAAATCCTAATGAGTTAAAACCACTACAGCAAACAGCAGCTGACTACGCTATGCACCCTGTGACTAGCGATAAAAAGATTTTATATCCCACAGGGGAATGGAACAATTCTAAAATTGTTTTCACTCCAGAAAAGGTAGAACATTGGTTGAACGGACAATTAATGTTATCCTTCACACCATGGTCTGAAGATTGGTATAAAAAGAAAAACTCTGATAAGTGGAAAAATAGTCCTGATTATGGTAAATTTAAAACAGGATTTATAGGTCTTCAAGACCACTCAAGCCCAATTTGGTTCCGAAATATTAAAATCAAAGAATTATAACCATATCATTGTCCAACCATGAAAAAAAGAGAGTTTCTAAAAAAATCAGCCATCTTAGCATCGTCAACAGCAGTTATGCCTTCTATCTTTTTGGCATGTAAAGGGGAGGAAAAAAACGCCCCAAAAACTACTCCTAAATTAGAGCGTCTCCGTACGGCGCATATTGGGGTTGGCAATATGGGAGGAGAAGATTTAAGGGATATTTCTTCACACGCTAAAGTTGATGTAGTGGCGCTTTGCGATGTTGACGCGAACAATTTGGCAGCAGCAAAAAAATTACATCCAAAGGCAAAAACCTTTTCAGACTACAGGGTAATGCTCCAAGAAATGTCTGACGGCATTGATGCAGTTATTGTTTCTACACCTGACCACACACATGCACCCGCTTCTCTAATGGCCATGAATATGAACAAATCTGTTTATTGCCAAAAACCCTTGACACATTATGTGTCTGAAGCACGGGAAATGAACAAATTAGCGACAGAGAAAGGCCTGATTACGCAAATGGGTATTCAAGTACATTCTTTTTATGATTATAAGTTAGCTACACTGCTCATTCAATCGGGTATTATTGGAAAAGTTCATACCGTAAGGGCTTGGTCGCCAAAAAATTGGGGTTATGATGGCCCTTTACCTGAAGGAGAAGATAATGTACCAGAAACACTTGACTGGAACCTTTGGCTAGGAACTTCAGCGGAACGTCCTTATAAAAAAGAGGTGTACCATCCTGGTAACTGGCGTAAGCTTATGGATTATGGTTGTGGAACATTGGGCGATATGGGCGTGCATATTTTTGATACTCCCTACAATGCACTGGCCTTAGATGTGCCTATGACCATAAAAAATGAGTGTCGCGAACCCAATGGGTTCGGCTACCCAGAAAACAATAACGTTACTTACGAATTTCCTGGAACAGCCTATACCGCTGAAACCTTAAAATGGGTCTGGTCTGATGGCCCAGGCGCACCTGACATGCATGAAGATTTAAAACTACCCAATACCACAAAAATGAATAATGATGCTGGGACCACTGAAAAATCTATGGAAGACAAGATGTCTTTAGCTGCCAAAACTGCTAGCGAAGGTGAATTACCGGAACAAGGGGCTATGTTTATTGGGGAAAAAGGACGCTTACTACTCCCCCATTTTATGCAATTACCGCAAAAAATTGTCGATGGAGAATATGTAGATATTTCAGCTGAAATTACGGCGGTAGAACAGGCAAATAACATGGGGAAACCCATTCGTGACTATGCTTCTGAAGGGCCCAAGCACTACCATCAATTTGTAGATGCCTGTCTAGGTGAAGATGAATGTACTGCACCCTTTTCGTACGCTTCAAGACTTACCGAAACAATTCTATTGGGTGTTATTGCCGGAAGGTTTCCGAATCAAACCCTACATTGGGATAGTGAAAATGCCAAATTCTCTGAAGACGAGGCCAATCAGTTTTTGAGTGGAGATTATAGGACGTTTTAAAAATACCTTGTTCTAACCTTTATGCAAAAGTCGTTCTTATTCGTATGGTTAGTGCTAATACTTAGTTATTCTTGCGATAAAAAGGATGATAAGGCAATAACCGCTTTTGGGGTGTATTGTGAAATGGTCAGCAATAACGCAAAACCTATCGCTTTTCATTATCCCATGGAAACCGCTGCAATTGATGTGCTATGGGATGATTTTACTACAATTGCCGATGCATATCAAGTAGCACTTTTTCGAGAAGAAAATTTACCCAATTCCCTTCTATTTCCTGAAAATACTACTGAGGGTAAAGAAATAGTGGTTATTTATAAAGGAAATCGATTACATCAATATCAACAGTGGAAAACCGATGTGCTTACCGGAGAAAACACCGATTTTGATACCCAAGAAAAACTGGCTAGGCGACTAGGTAGATTATTGGGTTACGATAATTTGGGAATTAACAAACTCCTACAAAAGAATTCTAAGTTTCGTGATTTAGCTTCTTCCGAAGTAAGAACCCAAACCACCCATCTTTTTTATGACAATGTCAAAGAAGCCCAAACATTTTATAAAACGATTTTGGGACTACCACAAAAAGACAGCACCCTATTTCAAATAGCAAATGACGGCTTCATTAAATTACATCCAATTGATACTATTCATCTTACCAACGAACCCAAATCTACAGCAATTGCCCTGCTGACAGACCAATTACCTAGTTGGTATGCTTATGTACAAGAACAGGGTGTTCAAATTAAATACACCTACAAACCTAAAGACGGCGGCCCACATGATGGGTTTGTGGCAATGGATCCCGGTGGCTATCTTCTGGAATTTGAACAGTTTAAACAACATCCTGAAAATGAGCTTTTCATGGCTATTTTGGATAAAGCCGCTAAAATTAAAACTACCTCAAATGGTTTGTCCTTTTTTGGAACCATTACATGGACCTACCATAAAGACATGCTCAAAATGCAAGACTTTTACAATGAAAAATTGGGTTTTGAATTGGTTGCCGACCAAGGATGGGCCAAAATTTATCAAACGACTCCTTTTAGCTTTATTGGTCTAGTGGACGAACGCCGTGGTATGGAAGATTATGCAGACCAAAAAGCAGTTGAAATTGAGTGGAACGTATCAAAAGTGGACTTTCAACGCTATGCCAGTGAAAACTGGAACAACTGGAATCAAAATCAGTTCGTTGGTCCTGAAAATTATAAATATCACATCAACTCGGAACGATAGTTATGGTACTTGTTAGAAAAATCATATTCGCACTATTTCTGTTGTTGATTGCATCACTATTCTTCTATAGCAACACCTTTACTGAAATAGCTGCCGGTGTCGCTATTCTACTTTTCGGAATGATTATGCTTGAAGAAGGATTTAATGCCTTTGTTCAAGGCCCGCTTCAACAATGGCTGAAAAAATCTACCGATAAATTGTACAAAAGTCTTAGCCTTGGTTTTATCGCTACTGCCTTTTTACAATCGAGTTCTTTAATCAGTGTCTTAACCATCTCTTTTTTGAGTGCGGGGCTGCTGGACTTATACGCAGGAATCGGAATTATTTTTGGCTCTAATCTTGGCACTACTGCAACCGCTTGGCTGGTTTCTACCTTTGGTCTAAAAATAAAAGTCTCTGCCCTTGCCATGCCAATGTTAGCTTTTGGAATCATTTTCACACTACAAAAAACAAAAACATATCGCGGAATTGGTTATGTACTTGCCGGGCTTGGATTTTTCTTTTTGGGTATCTACTTCATGAAAGATGGCTTCGATATTTACAAAGAGAGTTTTGACCTCGCCGCCTACTCCATGACCGGATTTTGGGGTTTAATGACCTTCTGCTTTATTGGTATATTGATCACCTTGGTTTTACAATCGAGCAGTGCGGCAATGGCATTGATTTTAACAGCATTGGCGGTAAATCAAATTACCTATGAAAATGCCTTAGCGCTAGCTATTGGCGCGAATGTTGGCACTACAATCACCGCAGTTTTAGGTTCTTTAAGTGCCAATATTTCAGGAAAACGACTTGCAGGAGCACATTTTATCTTCAATATCAACACTGGTATTGTTGCGCTGATTTTTGTTTCGCAATTAGGTCAGTTGGTTGATTACTTGGCTTTAACAATGGGTATTTCCAATACCAATTATGTGTTCAAATTGGCTCTTTTTCATACCATTTTTAATCTTGTTGGCATTATCATCATGCTGCCTTTTATCAGGCTAATGGTAAAATTACTTCATCGTGTTTTTCGTGAAAAAGTTAGCAAAGATGATTTAATTGAACAACCGAAATATTTGAACAAGAATATCTTGACCCATCCTCAAACAGCTTATTACGGTATACTGAACGAAAGTAAAAGGCTTTTTGATAAAACCATTTTTGAGGTGGTATCACATGGTTTGCACATTCAAAGAAGTGATATAAAAGGTACTGATAAACTAAAAGATGTGGTTAAAAAATCAACGGATAACCTACCCCTTGACGTTGATGCACTTTACAAACAAAAAATTAAACTGATTTACAGCAAAATTATTAAGTACGCGACCTTGTCTGAGAGTAAATTCACGCTTTCTGCAGAATCTACACAAAGGTTCACCAGATTAAAATTGGCCAATAGAAACTTGGTAGAAGTAGTTAAACGAATTCAAGGTCTTCATAAAAATGTAAGCCTTTATATGAATTCAGAAAATGAGTATATCAAAAATGAATATTATCGTCTGCGTAAAAAAGTGTCAGCAGTATTGCGGGAAGTATATCAAACCCGTAAGGCGGAACAACCAGAGGAACATCTGAAAAAACTTCAAAAACTAAAACTGAAAGTTGAAAAGATTGATGTGCTTTTAAATGGGTCTTTGGCAGAACTTATTGAAAACCATAAGATTTCTAGCGCTATGGCGACCTCATTGGCAAATGACAGCGCTAGTGTTTCAGATATCTGTGAGCGGTTGATTGAAACCGCAGAACTTCTTTATATGAATAGTGATACCCTGATTACTGATGATATAACAAACGGAGAAAATGGTGTGAACTAATTGCTACGCGTGTATAATAGATGATCTAAGAGCGTAAAATCAACACTTAAATCGTCTTTAAGTTCATATTTTATAACCAAATCGCCCCAGTACTGTCCATCAGAAAAATCGGCCACGACCCATTTATGGTTCATCACCTTTATTTTATTGATTTTAAAATCACTTTCCATTCCTTCATAGGGTATCAAAGGGTTATCGCCTTTTCGCTCATTGGTCTCCAAAAGCTTATCTTCAATATACAGCGTGGGATTTTTTAAATTTAAATGGTCGTAGTATGCCAAGGCATCATCATTGTTTTCCAATGAAAAATATTGCATCTCCAAAACATTTAATTTTTCTTGTTGTACCGAATCTTTTAGGGATTTTACCTCTGCCTTTAATTTTAAAATATCCTCTTGGTTAGCCTCTTGGATTTTATTACCGTTCACAACGGAATAAATAGCAATCAGCGACACAAAAACAAATAGGTACAAAAAAATATTCTTCTTCATTTATAAGGTGATTTTTAAATTATCATAGGCCAAATATACGTTTGGCGGGAGGCTTTTTTGAACTTCATCATGAAAACCTAACAAATGGCTGATATGTGTAAAATAGGTTCGCTCCGCACCTATTTCATCGGCAAATGCCAAAGCTTCCTCCAAGTTAAAATGCGAATGATGCGGTTCTACACGCAAGGCGTTGACCACGAGAACTTTACAGCCCTTTATCTTTTCAATTTCCGTTTTTTCAACACGTTTTACATCGGTTAAATACACAAAATCTTGAATGCGATAGCCTAAAACAGGTAGGCGGTTATGCAATACTTCTATTGGTGTAACCTGTAATCCGTTTAAGGTAAAGGGCGTTTCCTTATCAACCAATTGGATGGCCACGGCAGGGGCGCCAGGATAACGATCTTCATCCGCAAAAATATAATCAAATCGCCTTTTTAAAGCAACAACCACGCGTTCATGGGCATAGATGGGAATATCGCCCTGTCTAAAAAAAAAGGGGCGTATATCATCAATACCAGCGGTATGGTCCGAATGTTCGTGGGTGAACAGAATTCCATCCAATCTATTTACGGGGTTTTTTAATAACTGCTGCCTAAAATCAGGGCCACAATCAATCACATAGTTAAAATCATTCCATGAAACCAACACAGAAACCCGTAGTCTTTTATCTTTAGGATTATCGCTTAAACAAACAGGGTGTTTGCTTCCTAAAATAGGAATACCTTGCGAAGTGCCCGTACCTAAAAAAGTAATTGATAGACCTTGATTCATTTTAATCAAAATTATAACTTATTTACCTAAAAGATTTTTCTAACTCCTTAACTTTGTTAACAACTAAAAAATAAGCATGGCTCCTCTAAATAATAAGGTAAGCGGATTTGAAAACATTCCGTCAATAAAGGCTAAGACCTTAAGGATTAACCTTAATCCGGATATCTACGGAACCTTCGCAGAGATAGGTGCTGGTCAAGAAACCGCAAGACATTTTTTTAGATCAGGTGGTGCGTCCGGTACCATTGCAAAAGCAATGAGTGCGTACGACAAATCATTTAGTGATGCTATTTACGGAGTTGAAGCAGATGGACGTTATGTTACCCAAGCTCGTTTAAAAACCATGCTTAAGCATGAAATTCACTTGGTGGAAGAACGTATTGACCGGAAGAAAAATCCTGATTATTTGTTCTTCTCGTATGCCAATACGGTTGCAACGATTGATTTTTCAAAACGATTTAAAGGGCATGGTTGGGTAGGACTACGTTTTCAATTGGACCCTACTCAAAAAGAATATGACGAAATCGTACTCCATATTCGTTTTAAGCAAAATGAGGCTAGATTGCAACAAGAAACCTTGGGCATACTTGGCGTAAACCTAATGTATGGTGCCTTCTTTAAATACGATAAGCCAAAAAAAATACTTAAATATCTCTATGATCATATCGATAAGGATACCCTAGAGATTGATATGATCAACTTTACGGGACCAAGTTTTAAAGATGTTGACAACCGCTTAATGAGTCTTCAACTGATTAAAAACGACATGACCGATGCGGTAATGTTCGGCCCTGATGGCAATAACTTGTTACCTGCCTCAGTATTGTACAAAAAAAATATTTTGGCATTACGCGGAAGTTTTAGACCAGTGACCAAGGTCAATATGGACATGTTCCAAAAATCGTATGATATTTTTGTTCGCGAACAGACCGTAGATTACGATAATACCATCATCATTTTTGAAATTACACTTTCAAACCTTCGCGCATCAGGTGAAATTGATGAGCAAGATTTTATGGATCGTGCCGAGCTTTTATGTTCTTTGGGCCATACCGTAATGATTTCAAAGTTTCAAGAATATTACAAACTGGTGGAATACTTGAACAACTACACCAAAGCCAGAATTGGTCTCACCATGGGTGTCAACAATTTGGTGGATGTTTTTGATGAAAAATACTACCGTCATTTAAGTGGTGGTATACTAGAAGCTTTTGGTAAGTTATTCTTTAAAGATCTAAAGGTCTATCTCTATCCAATGAAAGACACTGCTACGGGTCAAATCATGACCAGTAACAATGTAAAAGTACATCCTAGAATGAAAGAGTTGTACAAATTCTTTAAGTACAACAATAAAGTGATGGATATTATCGATTACGATCCAGATATCATGAATATCTTTTCGCGTGATGTTTTAAAGCGAATTATTGATGGTGACCAAGGCTGGGAAGAAATGTTACCCGAAGGTATTGCGGAAATCATTAAAGAGAAAAAACTCTTTGCCCGTAAAGAGATTGAAGCTGATGAGGCTGAAATTGAAGAAGAGTAAAAAGGCAATAGGACGTGATATTTGAGAAAAAGTAAAGTTCTAAATATCACGTCCGAATTTGCTTAAAACCTGCTACGCCTCTAAGATTTGGGCAGCATGGTCTTTTGTTTTTACTTTTTCGATAACGCGTTCCACTACCCCATCATTTACGATAAAAGTTGTTCTGTGAAGTCCGTCATATTCCCTTCCCATGAATTTTTTAGGGCCCCATACACCAAACGCATTGATGACCGTGTGGTCTTCATCTGCCAATAGGGGGAATTGAAATTCATATTTGTCCCTAAACTTGGTCTGTTTTTTTTCAGAATCCTCACTTACGCCTAATAAATGAAAGCCTTGTGCTTGTAGTTCCGCATAATTATCCCTTAAATTACAAGCCTCAGCGGTGCATCCGGGAGTATTTGCCCTTGGGTAAAAGAATACCACTAACTTTTTACCTGCGTAATCAGAAAGATTTATAACATTACCGTCTTGGTCTTTTGATGAAAATTCAGGTACTTTATCACCTGCTTTTAATGTGTTCATATTAAAAATATTTTGTTTAGAGTATTTTTGATAAAATTAAACAATAATGACCAAACAAGATAAGGTTGACTTCACAATTCAAACATTACAAGAGTTATATCCTACAATACCTATTCCCTTAGAACATAAAGACCCCTATACTTTATTGATTGCAGTGTTATTATCTGCACAGAGTACAGATGTTAGGGTAAATAAAATCACGCCACTTTTATTTGCTAAAGCAGATAACCCGTTTGATATGGTAAAAATGACGGTAGAGGAAATTCGTGATATTATAAGGCCTGTCGGACTTTCACCAATGAAATCAAAAGGTATTCATGGCTTATCACATATTTTAATTGATAAGTATGACGGAGAAGTGCCCAAAGAAATCGAACTTTTAGAAGAATTACCCGCGGTAGGTCATAAAACAGCTAGTGTTGTGGTTTCACAAGCTTTCGGTATACCAGCATTTCCTGTAGATACGCATATTCATAGATTATTGTATCGCTGGGGTTTTACCAACGGAAAAAATGTAGTACAAACGGAAAGGGATGCCAAAAGGTTGTTTCCCAAAGAAATTTGGAATGATTTACACCTTCAGATCATTTGGTACGGTAGGGAATATTCGCCGGCAAGGGGTTGGAACCTTGAAAAAGATGTGATAACGAAAAAAATTGGGCGAAAATCAGTGCTAAAAGAATACTATAAAACTAAAAAAACCGCTAAATAGCGGTTTTTTAAATCTTTAAAAGTTTGCATCTAATTTAAGATGGTCTCAAACTTGATATTGTTGTAATCAATGACTCTCATTGACTTAGAGAATCCTAACAAAAGAGAGATTGTCTCAGGTCTAGCTTTTGCGATCCTACAAATTTTTTGTTCTTCAGAGTAAATTTCTTCCATATTCAGGCATTAATGTTATGATAGGATAACGCCACTAAAATGGAAATATTGCTCCGTTCGACCTAATGCCGATTAATTCGTTAAAACGATATTATTCTTTTCTACGATCTTTCTTAGGTTAATAAGTGCATAGCGCATACGCCCTAAAGCAGTATTAATGCTTACACCGGTATTCTCAGAAATCTCTTTAAAACTCATATCCTTATAGATACGCATCATTAAAACTTCTCGCTGATCGTCTGGTAATTCTTCAATCAATAGCGTTAAATCGCTATCAATTTGGTCTTTAATCAACTGTTTTTCAGCATTTAACTTATCGTCTTTGATGACCGAGAAGATATTGAAATCGTCACTGCCCTCAAATTTTGGCATTCTCTTGTTCTTGCGAAAGTGGTCTATAATAAGGTTATGCGCAATACGCATTACCCAAGGTAAAAACTTACCTTCTTCATTATAAGAACCTTTTTTTAGGGTTTTGATGACCTTGATGAAAGTGTCTTGAAAAATATCTTCAGTAATATCACGATCTAAAACTTTAGAGTAAATAAAACTTGATATTCTTTGGTTGTGGCGGTTGATTAATGCTTCGAGAGATTTTTCGTCTCCAGCAATATAATTACTTACCAATATCGAATCGTCGATTTGTAGTTCCATACAAATTACTTTTTTGGTTAAAACTAGCCCTACTCCAATAAGGAATACGGTTTTGAGTTATTAGTATAATTTTAAAAAAGTAATTATTTCTGTATAGGCCTATCAGGTTTTTAATTACAGCTCAAATATAGTTCAATGCAATAATCTCCAAAAAACTATGTTGTGAGATGCTGATTTAACGATGTCAATGATAGCAAAAATAGACATTAAGTGTCTTGAATCGTATCTTTAACCAAATTTTTTCGTTGAATGACCGCTATTAAAGACATAAATCCTAAGGAGAATATCATCATAAAAGGTGCCAAACTACATAACCTCAAAAATATTGACGTAGTCATCCCCAGAAACAAGTTGGTTGTAATTACAGGCTTATCAGGCTCTGGCAAGTCAAGTTTAGCTTTTGACACCTTGTATGCAGAAGGGCAACGCCGCTATGTTGAAAGCCTCTCATCGTATGCCCGCCAGTTTTTGGGCAAACTCGATAAGCCCAAAGTGGACTATATAAAAGGTATAGCTCCGGCCATTGCCATTGAACAAAAGGTAAATTCAACCAATCCTCGTTCTACTGTAGGCACTACAACGGAAGTATACGATTATTTGAAGCTGTTATTTGCCCGTATTGGTAAAACCATCTCTCCCATTTCTGGTAAAGAGGTCAAAAAGGATACGGTCACTGATGTGGTCAACCATGTCAAAACGTTTCAAGAGGGTACAAAATTGTTATTGCTTGCTCCTATTCATATTAAAGAAGATAGAGATTCCTTAAAGTCACTTGAACTTTTTTCAAAACAAGGCTATGCCCGTATTAAATATAAAGGTGCCGTTTTACGCATAGATCAAGTACCAGAAGATATTGGAAAAGAGTTTGATTTGGTAGTGGACCGTATTGTGATCAAAGACGATGAAGACTTTTTTAACCGATTGGGCAATGCGGTGGACAATGCTTTTTTTGAGGGGAAAGGACGCTGTACCGTGGAAGATTTAGAAAACCACGGCATTCAAAACTTTAGCAATCAATTTGAGTTGGATGACATGAAGTTCTTAGAACCCAATGTACATCTCTTTAGTTTTAATAATCCTTATGGTGCGTGCCCAAGGTGCGAAGGTTATGGCGACGTTATTGGTATAGATGCTGATTTGGTCGTTCCCAATACTGCACTATCCGTATATGAAGAGGCTGTTTTTCCCTGGCGTGGCGAAAGTATGAGTTGGTACCGTGACCAATTAGTGAATGCCGCCTACAAAGTTGATTTCCCCATCCATAAACCTTGGTTTGAGTTATCTGAAGCACAAAAACAATTGGTTTGGGATGGCAATGAACACTTTATCGGCCTACATAAATTCTTTGAGCAATTAGAAGAGAAGAGCTATAAAATACAGAACCGGGTGATGTTATCACGCTATCGTGGAAAGACCAAATGCGCTACCTGTAAAGGAAAGCGTCTTCGTAAGGAAGCGGATTATGTGAAAATCAATGGGAAGTCCATATCTGATATTATAGAACTGCCCATTAAAGACTTAGGTGGTTTTTTTGAGGAATTACAACTATCAGAACACGATCAGACCATTGCAAAACGCTTATTAAAGGAAATCAATACCCGATTAGACTTTCTAAGTAAGGTAGGATTGGATTATTTGACCCTCAACCGAAAATCAAACACCTTATCTGGTGGCGAGAGCCAGCGTATCAACTTGGCCACATCTTTAGGGAGCAGTCTCGTTGGGTCTATGTACATATTAGATGAACCCAGTATTGGGCTGCACCCAAAAGATACCGAGAACCTTATTGACGTATTAAAATCACTTCGCGATTTGGGCAATACCGTTATTGTAGTAGAACATGACGAAGATATTATGAAGGCCGCAGATGAAGTTATTGATATTGGCCCAGAGGCCGGTACCCTTGGTGGAGAGGTGGTAGCCACTGGCCCGTTGACCGAAGTACTCAAATCAACATCGCTTACGGCATCTTACCTGAATGGTACCATGGAAATTGAAGTGCCCAAAGAACGTAGAAATTCTAAAAACTATATTCACATTGTCGGTGCCCGTGAAAACAACTTAAAAAATATCAATGTTACCTTTCCTTTAAATATGCTGACCGTAGTCACAGGCGTATCAGGAAGCGGTAAAAGCACCTTGGTGAAAAAGATTTTGTATCCCGCTATCTTAAAGCAAACCGGCGGTTATGGTGAAAAAGCAGGGCAGTTCACTAAAATTGAAGGTAAGTACAGCCAAATCAAACATGTGGAGTTTGTGGACCAAAACCCCATTGGCAGGTCTTCGCGTTCAAATCCCGTTACCTATATAAAGGCTTATGATGATATTCGTGCCTTATTTGCCGCACAGAAATTGAGCAAACTCCGTAATTACCAAGCCAAACACTTTTCGTTTAATGTAGATGGTGGCCGTTGTGAAAAATGCAAGGGTGAAGGGGAAATCACGGTAGAAATGCAGTTTATGGCCGATGTACATTTAGAATGTGACGCCTGTAACAGCAAACGTTTTAAGAAAGAAGTACTTGAGGTACACTTTGAAGGAAAAAATATCAATGATATTTTGATGCTTACCATTGATGTTGCCATTACACACTTTAAAACCCATAACCAAACCAAGATTGTCAATAAACTACAGCCCCTGCAAGATGTTGGCTTGGGTTATGTCACTTTAGGGCAAAGCTCTTCTACCCTATCTGGTGGTGAGGCACAGCGTATTAAATTGGCTTCTTTCTTGGTTAAAGGGAATACCAAAGAAAAAGCCCTCTTTATTTTTGATGAGCCCACAACAGGACTCCATTTTCACGATATCAAAAAACTATTGAAGTCTTTTAACGCCTTAATGGAAAAAGGCCATTCTGTTATTGTGATAGAGCATAATATTGAGCTTATTAAATGTGCTGACTATATTATTGACCTGGG
>CAYGUO010000067.1:0-15277 GCA_964353095.1 uncultured Flavobacteriaceae bacterium
CGTAAACGATCAACTTGTAAACGCTCTTTCTTTGAAAGTGTATTGAAAGTGCCATCTTTTTTCATTCTGTCAATAGATGCCATTTTCTTAACGGCCTTCCTAATAGTTACGAAATTGGTAAGCATGCCACCTGGCCACCTTTCAGTAATGTAGGGCATGTTTACGTTAGATACCTTTTCGGCAACAATGTCTTTCGCTTGCTTTTTGGTGGCTACAAAGAGAATTTTACGTCCAGAGGCAGCAATTTTTTTAAGGGCTTCATTAGCCTCGTCTAATTTTGCTACGGTCTTGTAGAGATTGATAACGTGAATTCCGTTACGCTCCATGTAGATATAAGGAGCCATGTTCGGATTCCACTTTCGAGTTAGGTGTCCAAAATGAACCCCTGCGTCCAATAAATTTTTTACTTCTGTGTTACTTGCCATTTTTTCTGTAATTAGTTTACGTTCCGTTGAGATAGCAATGAATTGGTGGTCAGTGCAAGCACTTCGCCCTATTCATTTAGATGCTAAACTAAATTCCAAAAAAGTCAATTGGACCTTTTGGAACAACGACAACTTTTGATTAAAATATAATCCTGACTTTTCAGTCAGGATTTTCAATGAACTTTATACTGAAGAATCAGTATATATTATGAATGCTGTTGGCCTCGGTGAAAACCGAAACAACATTAATTTAACGTTTAGAGAACTGGAATTTCTTCCGAGCTTTCTTCTGACCAAATTTCTTACGTTCAACCATTCTAGGATCACGGGTAAGAAGGCCTTCCGGTTTCAAAACTGTTCTGTTTTCTTCGTTTATTTCACACATTACTCTGGCTAAAGCTAAGCGTACGGCTTCTGCTTGACCAGTTATGCCGCCACCATAAACATTTACTTTAACATCATAATTACCATCCGTCTCAGTCAATGTAAAAGGTTGTTTTACTTTGTATTGTAAGGTCGCAGTTGTGAAATAATCTTCTAAAGATTTCTTGTTAACAGTGATGTTTCCTTTTCCTTCAGAAACATAGACTCTTGCTACTGCTGTTTTTCTTCTTCCTATTTTATGAACCACTTCCATTATTTGTAGTCATTTAAATTAATAGCTTTCGGCTTTTGTGCTTCTTGACCATGCTCGGCACCTGCATAAACTTTAAGGTTTCTGAACAACTCAGCACCCAATCTGTTTTTAGGAAGCATCCCTTTTACAGATTTTTCGATAATACGTTCAGGGTGTTTTTCTAAAAGGCTACTTGCTTTTGTTGCACGTTGTCCACCTGGGTAACCTGTGTAACGTAAGTATGTTTTTTCTTCCCACTTATTCCCGGTTAGGTGGATTTTTTCAGCGTTGATAACAATAACGTTATCACCACAATCCACATGAGGGGTAAAGTTGGTTTTATGTTTACCTCGTAAAAGTTTGGCGACTTTAGAAGCCATTCTTCCTAGCGTTTGGCCTTCAGCATCTACCAACAACCACTCTTTTTGAACGGTTGATTTATTGGCCGAAATAGTTTTGTAACTTAATGTATCCACTTCTTGAAATATTAGTGATTTTCAAATCATTCCCGATAAACGGGGTGCAAATGTACAATTATTAGATTGAAAAGCAAATGCTTATCAACTAATATTTTAATGATTTTTAAGTGTGCAAAGGTAAAGTACTTTTAGTAACCTTAATAATGTTGAAAACACCAAATGGCGTTACTATTTGATTTTGATGGTTTTTTTAAAAAAACTGGACAGGTTGTAGCAGAAACTAGTGCGTTGATAAATATGACTAATCGTAGTTGAATTTTTTGGAGTTTAGCTACTTTAAAAGGAATTGCCGTGATTATCAAACTTGTGGTCAAAAGCCAAATAATATTTTTTTGATAAAAACCACTCATTGTTTTCCTTTGTAAGAAGAATCTTAATAGTACACTATAAGGATAGTTTTTTCGTTACTAATGCTATATACCCCAAAATAAAAAGTAATGAAGATTAAAATAGTATTTTTAATAGCAGCGGTAACCATGATGTCCTATTCTTGCTCTACGGATGAGGAGAATAATGAGATGATGGAAGAGACGGTATCCAACCTTGTTGGAGAATGGAATTTGACTGATGTGAATTTTGAAGGTCAGAGTGATATTGAATTAAATTTAGCTGCTGAAATTATTGACAGATTGGCGGATGAGCAATGTTATTTGGTAACATTTGAATTTAACGCTGACGGAACGGCTACTGCAACTGACAGAATCAATTTTGTAGAAGTTAATGCTGGCCCCACGGGTTTAGATGTTCCATGTCCTACGCAGAGTAACACGGAATCTTCAACTTGGTCTTTAGCGGGTAACCAGTTAACCTTTATCAATGCAGAGATGGAAGAAGAAACCATTGAAATCAGTCTTGAAGGCAATACCATGATTCTTGCAGGTGAGGCGGTAGATGCTCAAAACTACGCTGGTGCTCAGGCTATTTTCACTAAATCATAAGGAGTACGTCACATATTTTTTAAAGCAAATACAAGGGCTTGGTTAGCTTCTTTGGTTCCAATGGTAATTCTAACTTTACCTGGGGCGCCAAATTGCGAAACAGGCCTTACCATAACGCCTAGTTCCATTAATTTGTCAGTGAATTCCATTTCTGGTAGGGGTGGGTCTATGATGAAAAAATTACCTTGGGTGGGCCAGTATTTTAAACCTAAGCTATCGAACTCGGCGGCCAAATAGGTTCTGCCCCCATGAATCGTTTGTACAGTTTCTGTAATAAAAGCAACGTCATTTAGTGCGCCAATTGCTGCTTCAATAGAGGTTATAGGCAATAAAAAAGGTTTGTGAATTTGACGTATGTAATTAGCAATGGTTGTAGTCGTATAACAGTATCCTATTCGTTGACCTGCTAACCCGTAAGTTTTTGAAAAACTATTGATAGCAATTACATTATGTCCTTTTTTAACATAGGGCAGTGCCGTAATATAATCATTGGCATCAGCAAAATGGCAATACACCTCGTCAAAAACTATAATTATGTTTTTTGGAATTTTATCCAAAAAGGCATCTAATGTTGGTTTGGGAATATAGGTGCCGGTAGGATTATTGGGGCTCGTTAAAAAAATGACTTTGGTTTTATTCGTAATGGCTTTGAGAATTCCGTTTACGTCCAAATCATAGTTAGGGTCGGTTAATGGAACATCAATCTGTTTGGCTCCGTACCATCTTGAAAACACAGAATAGGGCAAAAAACAAGGGTTGGAATAAATAACTTCATCGCCCTCATTAATAAATGCACGAAGCAACATATCAATGATTTCTGAACCACTGTTGCCGCAGATAAATTGGTCCGCAGTTAATGCTCCATTAAAATCAGCAACCAATGCTTCACGCAACCGAATATCAGTTTGGTCAGGATATAAATCTATAGTTTCAGCAGCTTTTTTCAATGCTGCTACAGCCTTGGGTGAAGCCCCAAGCGGATTCTCATTAGAAGAGAGCTTGTAAATTTTTTTTGTTGATGCAGGAATGTTTTTTCCACCTTTATAAACTTCTTTAGGTTCTAAATACGATTTGAAAATTGATTCAATATTTTCCATTGCTAGAAATTTTCAGCATAAAGCAAAATGGCCATAGCTTTTTCGGTCTCTCCTTCTGCTAAAATTCGTTGTGCCAACCAATGCAGCTGTTTTTTATGTTCTATGGAATTACCTCCCATTTTTTTTGCCATCATCAGCAATTCATCGTCTTTACCAATAAAGTCAATGTCTTTTTTTGATGGTAAAGCTTCTAGATTGCCCAAACGTCCTAAATTGTTTCCTGTTAAAACTTCACTGTTGCGAATATTTTCGGGTAATGCATCAACTCCTATTCCTTTGGTGCGAATCGGTTTTGGAATCTCAAAAAGGGAATCTCCGCTTGAACGGGTATACCAACTACCTCCCATACGCCCTACTAAATCTAATTTTTGGGTATCCAGTTGCTCATTGGTCAAAAAGGAGTCATTAATATGGATAAGTTCTACTTTACATAAAATGAGATTGCCTGCGCCTGGGGTATCGGCCAGTTCAATAATATTGGTAACCGTACATTCAAAAGATACTGGCGCTTCTCCAACCCTTGGTGGTTTTACCTTGTTGCTGGCAACTTCCGTAAATCCTGCTTTTATAAACTCATTGACGCCTTTTTCATAGGCCGTGCTTGATAGTGACATCTGTTCTACCATGTCATGGTTTACGATATTGATGACTACCTCAGGTACTTCTTTTACATTCTCGTGTGAATGTTTTAAAGAATTATCGCGTCCACTTCTAGCGGGAGAAAATATTAGTACGGGCGGATTTGAGCTGAACACATTAAAATAACTGAATGGGCTTAAGTTTACCTTCCCGGCCTTGTCAATAGTACTTGCAAAACAAATTGGCCGCGGTGCTACAGCTGTCAGAAGAATACTGTGTAAATCTGGTTGTGAAATTTTGGTTGGGTCTAACGTTTTTATCATTTTGCGGGAAGTATTTTAGCTGAAACATCACCAAAACCAACTCGTTTTCCATCTTTTTCGGCAAAACCTCTCATGGTTACGGTATCGCCATCATTTATGAACTTTCGTTCACTGCCATCTTTCATTTTTAAGGGTTTAGTGCCCATCCATGCTAACTCTAACATGGAGCCGTAGGAGTTTTCATCCTTACCAGAGATGGTACCTGAGCCATAAAGGTCACCCACATTGATGTTGCAACCATTTACGGTATGGTGCGCCAATTGTTGCGCCATATTCCAATACATATATTTAAAGTTGGAATGGCAAACCGTTTGCTCTTCACTACCATCAGGTGTAATACTTACTTCTAGGCTTATATCGTAATTCTTATCACCTTCATATTTTAAATAAGGTAATACTTCTGGCTCTTGTGTTGGTCCGGCAACTTTAAAAGGGTCTAGTGCTTCTAATGTTACTATCCAAGGAGAAATATGTGAGGCGAAGTTTTTTGCCAAGAAAGGACCGAGTGGAACGTATTCCCATTTTTGAATATCTCGTGCTGACCAATCATTGAATAAAACTAATCCAAAAATATAATCTTCAGCTTCGGTAGTTGAAATTGAATCCCCAAGCTGCGTATTTTTTCCGGTGATAAAGCCCATTTCCAATTCAAAATCAACACGTTGGGAAGGCCCAAAAACAGGTTGTTTCGAGTCGTTCGGAATTGTTTGTCCTTTTGGTCGGTGAACAGGTTCTCCACTGACTACTATAGAACTTGCGCGGCCATGATAACCCACGGGAATATGCTTCCAGTTAGGGAGTAAGGCGTTTTCTGGGTCACGAAACATTTTACCCACGTTGGTTGCATGTTCAATACTAGAGTAGAAATCAGTATAATCACCAACAGCAATTGGCATGTGCATTTCTGCATCTGCTTGTTTGATAAATAATTCGGGCTTGTTTGCCAAAACAGAGTTGTCATCTTGTAACCATGTTTGAATATCTCTACGTACTTTTTTGGTGATTTCTTTTCCTAAGGATATGAAATCGTTCAAAGTTTCCTTTTCAAAAACTGCGGTGTTAAAATCAAACACATCTAGTTCCGCCACTGCGGCCAAATCTAAAATATGTTCACCTACTGCCACACCTGCCCTAGGGCTTCGGTCATGTGTTGAAAAAATTCCGAAGGGAATATTATGTATTGAAAAATCTGAGTTTTCTGATATATCGATAATCATTTATTCTATTTTATGTCTGCCCGACCTTAATCGAGCGTTAATAAGCTTTCTCCTTTTCTTGACTTGGCTCTAAATTACGGAGTGATTAATTTTATGTCATTCCTGAGTAGGTGGCAATCGGATTTTAGTTCTAATATCTCAAATCTATTTTTTAACAGCTATTTACTCTATCCAAGATTTATAATAGTTGCCATCATCAATTTTCATGGCATTTTCAGTAAGCTGTAATGGTTTAAAAGTATCAATCATTACTGCCAATTCTTCTGTTTTTGTTTTGCCGATACTAGCTTCGTAGGTGCCTGGGTGCGGACCATGGGGAATACCAGCTGGGTGCAACGAAATATAGCCCGGACCTATACCGGTTCTGCTCATAAAATCACCGTCTACATAATATAGCATTTCATCTGAATCAATATTACTATGGTTGTATGGTGCGGGAATTGATTTTGGATGATAATCATACAATCGTGGACAGAAAGAGCAAATCACAAAAGCACTAGTTTCAAACGTTTGGTGTACTGGTGGCGGCTGATGTACCCGACCAGTAATGGGCTCAAAATTGTGAATAGAGAAACCATAAGGATAATTATACCCATCCCAACCCACCACATCAAAAGGATGCGAGGCGTAGACCAAATGGTGCAACATTCCTTGCTTCTTGATTTTCATGACAAACTCACCTTTTTCATCATGAGTTTGTAAATTTTGAGGTAGTTTATAGTCGCGTTCGCAAAAAGGGGAATGCTCTAATAACTGTCCAAACCAATTACGATATCTTTTAGGCGTGTAAATGGGGTGAAAGGATTCTGCATAAAGAATACGGTTATCTTCCGTATCAAATTCCATTTGATAAATCATTCCTCTAGGAATAATCAAATAGTCCCCATATTCAAAGGGAATGTTTCCTAGAAATGTTTTCAAAGTTCCGGTGCCATGATGGATAAAAAGCATTTCATCAGCATCGGAATTTTTGTAAAAATAAGATGTCATTGATTTTTTAGGTGCGGCCAACCCAATGTGAACGTCATTATTTACCATCATCGGCTCGCGAGATTCTAAAAAATCATCTTTAGGTTTTACATCAAACCCAATTAATTTTCTTGACTTAATATGCTTTGCTTCCGCTATTTTTGGACTTATATCAATTGCTTTGCCAATCTCTTTTACTTGGGTCGGCCTATGCACATGATAGAGCAGTGATGACATACCATCAAAACCAATAGTGCCAAACAGTTGTTCGTAATACAAACTGCCATCTGGCTTATTGAATTGCGTATGCCGCTTTTGCGGAAACTTGCCTAGATTGTGGTATATGGGCATATTTTTAAAGTTATGGATTAAAAGTATTGAGTTCAGAACTATTGCAAGATAATACTGAACTCAATACATTGAACATCAGTGCAACGTACCTCTTAATTCTTGCTCTAATTCAATAGCTTCAAAGAGTGCCTTAAAGTTACCTTTTCCAAATGACTGAGCCCCTTTTCTTTGAATGATTTCGAAGAACATTGTTGGTCTAGGTTCTATTGGGCGTGTGAATATTTGTAACAAGTAACCTTCGTCATCACGATCTACTAAAATTCCAAGTTCTTTCAGCGGGGCAATATCTTCATCAATTTTTCCAACACGGTCAGTAACTGCGTCATAATAAGTGTCTGGAATGGTCAAGAACTCAATACCACGGCTTTTTAAGTCACGAACCGTTTTTATAATATCATCTGTTGCGACTGCTATATGCTGCACACCTTCACCTTCATAGAAGTCTAAATATTCTTCTACTTGAGATTTTTTTGCGCCTTCAGCTGGTTCATTAATGGGGAATTTGATTCTTCCGTTTCCATTGCTCATCACTTTGCTCATCAAGGCTGTATATTCTGTAGAGATATCGTTATCGTCAAAAGAAAGGATGTTTACAAAACCCATTACTTTTTCGTAAAATTCTACCCAATGGTTCATTCTGTCCCAACCTACATTACCGACCATGTGGTCAACATATTTGAGTCCTGTCGGAGCTGGATTGTAATCAGGTGTTTCCCAAGCGGTATATCCGGGTAAGAAAATACCGTTGTAATCTTTGCGTTCCACAAAAATATGAACCGTCTCCCCGTAAGTATAAATACCGGCACGAATTACTTTTCCGTTTTTATCTTCTTCAGTAACCGGTTCCATATAAGATTTGGCACCTTTTTCCATAGCAGTGTTGTATGCGTAAATTGCATCATCTACCCAAAGGGCAATAACTTTCACACCGTCGCCATGACTATCAATGTGCTTGCCAATTTCGGTACCGCTTTTTAAGGGAGAGGTTAACACCAATCGAATTTTATCTTGAATTACCACATAACTTTCACGGTCTTTTAGACCGGTTTGCAAACCTGCATACGCATACGATTGAAAACCAAATGCAGTTTTGTAAAAATGAGCTGCCTGCTTAGAGTTGCCTACGTATAGCTCCAAATAGTCCGTGCCATTTATTGGCATAAAATCTTGGGCGTTCTCATGTAGTTTGGGCAAAGTGGTCGTTTCCATTCGGTATATTTTTGAATTGTTCTATAATTTTTGTTGTTAATGCAACAAAAATAAGTATTTTTGGAATACAAAAGGCTTTTCGGTATTAATTTTTCGTTGATTAGCAAGGTCTTTTTTAGACGGGAAAACTATAATTATGCTACACCAGATTGACGAAATTTCTGGAATTGGATTACACTTGGATTTAGTCTTGCGAAAAGTACAAGATGCTTACTTAAGAAAGTTTCAAGAACTTCAATTAGAGCTTACCATAGAACAATGGGTAATTCTTTACCGTATTTATCAATTGGGGGATGATGCATCACAGTCAGATATTGTGAAATCAAATTTTCGAAACCGGGCAACTACATCAAGAGTGATAGGTGGTCTTGAACGTAAGGGCTGGATTACTAAATTACGTTTTGAGGGAGATATGAAACGTTATAAACTGGAACTTACAAAAAAGGGAAGAGCTATTATTGATATAGTTGAACCTTATGCCAACAATCTTCGTAACCAAGCGATTAACGGTTTAAATGTGTTAGAGTTTGAAACTTTCTTAAAGGTTTTGGATAAAATTGGAGAGAATTACGCTGCAATCTAAATTTTAGGCACTTTAAAAGATTTTGCTTCACTTCTTTTAAATCCAATACGATGTGCCATCGCTACAATCGTATTGGATTTATCTATTTTAACAGGTTGGTTATAAACCTTCCAAGTATAGGGTAGTTGATTTGTTTTATCGATTACTCGATATCCTATTGAAGCTCCTTCAGTGGTACAACTAATTTTCAAATAACCATTTTCATATTCAAAAATTGGATCTTCGGTTTGAGGCTGTTTTCCGTTTGGCCAAAATTCTTCAATCAGCTGTTTTTCAGGTTTTAAACCAGTATCATTAATTTCTAACACCCAATTTTCACAAACTTTTCGAAATCGTTCAAGATGTATTTTATACTCTGATTCGTGAGCTAAATTGTTCAACTCACGAGGGTCTTTGATAATATCATACAGCTCCTCACTAGCTTTGGGTTGTTGAAACCACAAAGCCTGTTCACTATTAAGTTTATTGTTTTTTCTTAGTTGTAATAATTCTTGCATTATTGGCATCTGTTTTCTGTATGTGACGTCTGCATACAAAGACTTTTTGGGCTGATAGTTTTTTATATATTTAAAACGTTCATCTCTAACGGACCTAATGTTATCAGTAAACTCATCAAAACGATCAGCCGCACCATAAATATATTCAGGTTCTTCATCGCGTAGGTGAGAACCTAAAAAAGCACTTCCTTGCATATAATTTGGTGGTTCAATCCCTACTAAAGAGAGCATAGTAGGTGCTAAATCGATAAAACTTACCATCCGATTGTCCCTTGATCCGGCAAATTGGCCATTTGGAAATCTAATAATCATTGGAACTTTTGTTCCACTATCATATAACAAACGCTTTTGTCTAGGTAAGGGGCCTCCATGGTCAGTATACCACACGATAATGGTATTGTCAAGTAGTTGGTCTTCTTCCAATTGCTTAAGGATGCCGCCTACTTTGGTATCCATCTCTAAAATATTGGAATACATTCTTCTGACATCGTTTTTTCCAATTTCGGTATTGGGAAGATAAGGAGGAACAGGAACTTCCAAATTATTGGCTACCCATAATGAATCTTGGCCTTTGGCCCATATTTGTGATTCGTGGGTAACTCCAATATTAAAAACTGAAAAGAAAGGTTTGTTTTTTGGTCGATTGCGCCAATGTGCATTTTTACTGCTTTCATCCCAAGAAGTCATCGTTCTTATAAATTGATAATCTTCTTTTGAGTTATTTGAACAATAATAGCCTGCGGCGCGCAGATATTCCGTAAACATTTTTACAGAGGCTGGTGGCACGGCCTCGTAGGGAATGTTCCCTTTTGGTAAAGCTTTGTATGCGTTAATTGCTTCTTGGGTCATAGTATCATTAAACCAAGGTCCGGTGCGCATATGACTTGCACCAATACTGTTTGCATACATCCCGGTAATAATTGATGCTCTCGCTGGCGAGCAAACAGGGTGAGGGCTGAAGAAATTATCATACGCAACCCCTTCCTTCGCCAGTCTATCCAATACGGGAGTGACAATGGTGCTATCTCCGAATGTTGGAATATTAGGACTTTGATCTTCTGCTACAATCCATAAAATATTAGGTTGTGATATTAGCTTAGGATTAGGAAACCACTCTTGCGAATGCTTCGTTATAGCTTTATTCTTTTGTTCACAGCTTATAGATAATAGGATTATAAAAGAAGTGATAAAAAATGAGTGTGTCTTTTTAAAATAAACTGGAACAGGAGTCACAATAAGAAGTTTTTTAAATGAGTTTTTTAATAGTGTTCTAAGTATTGTCAATTGGAAATTCACAATTGGGTGTTTCTTAAATTTACAAACCACATTTCCAATTCGCCTTTTCCTTTAACCTCCACCATTCCCCGCGATTCAAATTCAAATCTTGAGTCATTCTTAATCAGCTCATGGGTATATTCTGAAATATTGACCTTCCCAATTTCGCCATTACTTTCCATTCTTGAAGCGATATTAACAGTATCTCCCCAAATATCATATTGGAATTTTTTAACCCCAACGATACCTGCAACCACCGGTCCTGTATGAATGCCAACACGCATTTCAAAAGCAGTATCCTTATGATCTTTTTCTGCTTCAATTCTTTTGGAAATAAAGGATTGCATTTCAATTGCGGCCAATACTGCGTTTGTAACTGCGTCATCTGAAGGAACAGGCAAGCCTCCAGCGGCCATGTAGGCATCGCCAATTGTTTTTATTTTTTCGATCCCATAAGTCTCGCAAATACCGTCAAAGGCTTTAAAGCATTGGTTGATTTCTTCAATGAGTTCTTTAGCAGTTAGGTGTTCAGATTTTTCTGTAAATCCTTTAAAATCAGAAAACAAAATAGTGACCATATCAAAATCACGCGCTTCGGCCTCGCCCTTTTCTTTTAGCTCTTCTGCAATAGCACTGGGTAAAATATTGAGCAGTAGGCTTTCGGACCGGTCTTTTTCTTTTTCAATGACCGCCTTTGCTTTTTTGATGTACCGCCATCTGCTGAAAAGACCAATGGAGAGTAATAAAAACATAACACCTACCGCGATAGCGATATTTCTATTTCTATCTTTTTCGCGGACCTCTTGTTCATGCGCCAAGGTAACTTTCATTTCTTTTTCTATTTGTAGCAAACTGTCTGCCAAGACCTGCTTTGCAAACTCCATCTGTTGCATTTTCAACAAAGTGTCCTCTGATTTGATACTATCAGATATACTTATCATTTGCTCTAAATAAAACATGCTTTGATTTTGGTTTCCAATGCTTTTATAGGCATCATATAAACAATCGCAAGCATCTTCTTGACTTCCTAAATCACCAGTGGTTTTAGATAGTTCTAGCGTTCGTTTGCAATAGGTAATTGCTTTTTGGTAATTCTCTAAGTCGAGATATATATCTGATAAACTGAGTAAGGTTCCGCAAAGCCCCTGAATATCTTTTATTTTCTCACTTATCGCTGCACTTTTTTCTAAGTAGGCTACTGCTTCAGTGTTTTTGCCTTGTTCGCTATAAATATTGCCAAGAGTTGATAGACCCGATGCTATTCCTAATTGATTATCGGCATCGGTATCTAATACCATAGACTTATTTGTGTTTTCCAAAGCTTTTTCAAAATCCCCTAGCTCAAGATATACCCTCCCTATATTGCCATATATGGCTGCATTGCCCAATACATCTCCCTCTGTTTTATTTATTACGAGGCATTTTTCATAATATTCGAGTGATTTTTTATAATCTCCCTTTGCGAAATAGATACTGCCAAATTCGTTGTAAATATTACCTATGCCATCTAAATTCTCATCTTTTTCAAATAATTTAAGGGCTTTTTTGTAGTATTCGATTGCTTTTACCAAATCTTCATTGTCGTGGTAAATGAAACCAGTGCGCATTAACATCATTGCTGCACCATTAGTGTCATTTTCTTTTTCTGCCAATTGAATACCTTCGCCATATTTTTTTAACGCCTCTGGGTAGTTGCCCATTCTAAAAGAATTATAGCCCGAAAGGTTTAAGGCATCAATCATGCCTAATGCATAATTGGCTTTTTTTGAAAATACGTACGCTTGTTCAAATAGAATTTGTGCGCTATCGGGCTTCGGAAAAAAATAACCTTTGTAGGCATAATCCAGGAGTGCTTCTGCACGGGTCGAATCTGGTAGGGTTTGATTTTCCCAAACAGTAAATAAAGAATCAAGTTCTTTGGATTGGGCTTTAAGCGAAAAGCTGTTTGCGCATAAGGCAAAAAGAAATACCCAGTTTATAACAGCGTTTGATTTCATTTGCCCCTAAGCTACTAAATTCAGTAGTAATTTAATGGATTTGTGCGATAAAGGAATTTCGATTCGGGTTGTGGTGTTATTTTAACTCTAATGAACGACTATTGAATAATCAGGGTTAAAATTGAACATAAATTGGAAAATTTAGTTGAGTTTTCTTATGAACGGTTAACTCAATTTTGTACAGTATTATTAAATACTGTTTCAATATGAAAAAGTTAAAACATTACCCAAGCTTATGGCAGGCCTATCCATTTTCAATGGAAATGTTTGCTCACTTTGAAGAAGAAGCACGATTAAGAAATAAAGAAGCTCAAATAGGAAAGCAAAAAACTAAAAAAGAGAAAAAGTCTCGACTTAAATTAGCTTTTGGACTTTGGTAAAGAGAAATTTGTTAAACTGATGTAAAGGCACCTCATGAGGTGCCTTTTTTATTATCAGTGCGCCTCCAACCAGTTCGCTCCAATGCCAACTTCAACATCCAACGGAACATTCATTTTATAGGCATTTTCCATTTCAGATTTGATTAAAATTTTCATCTCTTCCAATTCTGGTCTGTAGCAATCAAATACCAATTCATCATGCACTTGAAGCAGCATTTTAGTTTTATAATTGCCCTCGGCCAGTTTCTTATGAATATTGATCATGGCAATTTTGATGATATCTGCAGCACTACCTTGTATGGGGGCATTTACGGCGTTGCGTTCTGCCGCACCGCGTACTATGGCATTGCTGCCATTGATATCTTTTAAATACCGACGACGGCCTAAAACGGTTTGTACATACCCGTTGTCACGGGCAAAATCTACCTGGTCACTCATATAATTTCTAAGCTTAGGATAGGTCTTGTAATAAGTGTCTATCAATTCTTTAGATTCTGCTCTGGTCAAATCTGTTTGATTGCTAAGTCCGAAGGCAGAAACCCCATAAATGATACCGAAATTCACCGTTTTGGCATTGCCGCGTTGCTCTCTAGTCACCTCTTCAATAGGTACATTAAACACTTTAGAAGCTGTTGAGGCATGAATGTCCTCACCATTCTTAAAAGCCTCTATCATGGTATCTTCCTCACTTAAGGCCGCAATAATGCGTAATTCTATTTGTGAATAATCAGCGGCTAACAACAGGTAGTCCTCATTGCGGGGAACAAATGCCTTCCGTACTTGGCGACCGCGCTCTGTGCGAATGGGAATGTTCTGTAAATTCGGGTTGTTACTGCTTAAACGACCAGTGGCGGCAACAGTTTGCATATAATCGGTATGCACACGACCAGTTTTTGGTTCTATTTGCTCTGGCAAAGCATCTACATAAGTGCTTTTTAATTTTGCCAAACCTCTATAATCAAGAACATTTTGAATGATTTCATGGTCTTTGGCCAAATAAGAAAGCACATCTTCAGCGGTGGAGTATTGTCCGGTCTTTGTCTTTTTTGGCTTTGAGACCAGTTTTAGTTTATCAAACAGAATTTCCCCTAGTTGTTTAGGGGAGCCAATATTGAATTCTTGGCCTGCAGCTTCGTAAATTTTATGTTCCAGATTTCTGATGTCGTTGTCCAAATCTCCAGAAAGAGAACCTAAAAAGGCTTTGTCTAGGTTAATCCCTTCATTTTCCATATCGGCTAAAACACGAAGGAGTGGAAGCTCAATTTCATTAAAAAGTTTTTCGGTCTTTGCTGCTGCCAGCTCAGGTCTAAAGTGTTGTGCCAGTTGCCAAGTGATGTCAGCGTCTTCAACAGCATATTCTGTTTGTTTCTCCAAGGGAACATCGCGCATACTCAATTGGTTCTTTCCTTTTTTGCCGATGAGTTCTGTTATAGAAACGGGAGTGTAGTTCAGATACGTTTCGGCAAGAACATCCATATTATGTCGCATATCAGGATTGATTAAATAGTGCGCCAACATGGTATCAAAAAGTTGTCCTTTTACTTCAATACCGTGGTTTTGCATGACCTTGATATCGTATTTCAAATTTTGACCTACTTTTTCAATATTTTCAGATTCGAAAAAAGGTTTTAACTGTTCCAATAATTCGTTGACCGTGGGCTTATCTTCAGGAAACGGCACATAAAATCCCTTACCTATTTCCCAGCTAAAAGCAATTCCGACAAGTTCCGCTTCTAACGGATTTAAAGAAGTGGTTTCTGTGTCAAAACATACCGAAGGTTGTTGCAGCAATTTTTTTAAGAACAGATTGGTTGCTAAACCGGGTTGAACCAATTGGTAAAAGTGTTCTATATCTTTTATGGTATTTCTACTATTAATATCTTTAACAGTGGATGCTGCTTGTGAGGGGTCACCTCCAAAAAGGGAAAACTGTCCGCTACCAGCTGCTTGTGCCTCTTTTTTGCTGGTTGGCGAACCAGTTGTTGGTGCAGGTGCTTCTCCTTCTTCGGTATTATATAGTTTGATGAATTGGTCTTTCAACCTTCTGAATTCTAGCTCTTCAAAAATTTCTTGTACTTTTTCAGCATCTGGTTCACACATTTCATAATCATCTGCTTTGAAGGTAACTTCACAGTCTAATTTGATTTCTGCTAGTTTTCTTGAGAGTCGACCGAGTTCTGCAAATTCTTCTACTTTTTCTTTCATTTTGCCTTTGAGCTGATGTGTATTGGCTAAAAGCCCTTCCATATCTCCAAACTGCTCTAAGAATTTTTTTGCTGTTTTGTCGCCAACACCTGGCAATCCAGGTATGTTATCACTGGCATCACCCATCATACCCAAAT
>CAYGUO010000068.1:0-15122 GCA_964353095.1 uncultured Flavobacteriaceae bacterium
CTCTCAACGTAAGCTAATCTTTCAGGTTTTTTCTTAATATGATTTAAGACTTGGTTGATATATTTATTTGCTTTTATATAATCCTTTGCGGCAAAATGTGCTTCGGCAAGAAGAATTTTAGAGATTACGATATCTGGATCTTCCTCTGGTAAATAACTTTTCTTTTGTCGATAAGAGAGTTTTATAAGTTCCAAAGACTTGGCATGTTCGCCCATACCAGAGAAGAACGTGCCTAAGTTATCGATTGCAATAAGCCGGTTTCTTTTGGCTCGTATTTTTTTTGATTTATCATCACCAGTTTCAGTATATTTTTGAAAATGTTCTGCAGCAAGCTGTAATGTTTCGATTGCCTTTTTGGTTTGGCCCGTATTCTGATGATTTAAAGAAAGATTATTTTCGATTATCGCTTTCCTGTAATAAATATCTGGGTCGGAATTTTTAAAACGGTCTAAAAGAGTCAATGCCTTGTTGTAATAGAAATTAGAACTATCTATTTGCGAGATATTGGCATAGATCCTGCCCAAATTATTGTAAGTATTGAAGAATTGCTCAGGTTCAATATTTGGATTGTTCTCAAGAATATTCTTTGACTTTTCAAAATGATTCCGTGCGCTAGCATTGTCGCCCATATAAAGCAGCGCATTGCCTATATTATATTCTAAAAGCGAAATAGTTGCAGCTTCAGGCCTGTCTCTCTCTCTTTCCATTTTTAAGGCTTCTTGGCTTACAGCATAGTTTTTTTGGTGAAAACGAGCATCAAAATACAAATTCGAAAGTTCGATTAAAGCTTTTATTTGGGTGGAAGGTTCGGAAACCTGTTTAATTTTATCAACTAATTTTTCAGCTCTTGATGCCGCTATGTTCCATTGATTCTTGGCCAATGCATAGTTGCCGACCAAACGCACATAATTGGGCAAGCTATCCACGTTTTTTTCAAAATAATAGTTAAGATGCGTATTCAGTAGCTTATTCGCCTCTTGATACATTCCAGCTTTGATAATACTGTCTATGTATGATTTGTTAGGGGAATCAATGCTCCTAGACTCTTGACCAATACTATTTGCCGAGCCAATCAAACTTAAAAATAGTATGGACAAAGTTTTACCGAACATCTTTATTCTTGGAGTGATTTTAAAACTTCTTTCGATTCGGGCATTTCGCTTTTTTCGAGAAAAGTTTTTGCCTTGTTCATTTGATTCATTTTTAGATAGGTCATCCCTAAGTAGAAATTATTTTCATCGAAGAAGCGTGATGAAGCATTGTCTTTATTTTTATTTAAAAATTCCAATGCTCTTTCAAATTGATTGTTCGCTATGTGTGAAACACCTAAAAAATAATTTAGTGTATCGTTTTCAGGTTTTTGGGTCAATAGTTTTTCCCATTTGCCAATGGCAATTTTATAATGTCCTTGTTTGTAATCTACCATGGCCTCATAGAAATCATAATTATCAGTAGAGCCCATTACGGTTGGTAGCCCAGGGTCTTGGGTATAGTATTTATCATACAGCCGCTCATTGGTGTTAGGTCTATTGAAAAACCATAACCCCATGGTAACTAAAATTGTTATGGAAGCTGCAATGCGATAATTAAACCATTTTTTTGATGGATTTAATTGTTTTGCCGGAGTTTTCTCTCTATTTTCCAGTAGATTATGAAAATCCTTTAGTTTATCCCGCAGACCTGTTTCTTCAACAATCTCAAAGAGCGATTTAAACTCATCAAATGATTTTTGAAGATTCTTATTGTCAGCCAAACGGGCTTTAAATGACAGTTGTTCAGCAACTGACATTTCGTCCATCAAAAAGTGTTCAAATAGTTCTTGTTGTTCTTCTGATATGTATTTGGGGTACTTATCCATTGTTTTTTATTTCTAATGATAGCTTTCGTAATTCTTTCATACAACGGTACTTCTGATTTCTTGCCGAAGCCGAGGTCAAGTTCATTACTTGAGAAATTTCATCCATCGATTTTCGTTCAAAATAGAAAAGGTTCAACAGCGTCTTGCAGTTTTGGCCTAATTGCCCTAAGGCCTGTTGTAATGCACTTCTATTTTCTTCTTGTAAGCTTTTATCAATTTCTCTTTCGTCATCCGCTTTGGCGAAATTTGATTTGCCATCGATGGAAACGGTTTTTTTATAATTTGCCGAACGCAGGTAATCCGTCCATTTGTTCTTTGCTATGGTATATAGATATGCCTCGACATTTCCGTTTTCCAATAATTTATCCGCCTTTATGTTCTTCCAACATGCGATAAAAGCTTCTTGAAATAAATCTTTTGCCTGATCTTCATTACCGTTGTTTTTTAGAATATGAATTCTAATTTTAGGAAATACGCGGGTATAAACTGCCTCTAATACCGCCGTATCATTTTCTCTAAAGCCTAAAATAAGTTCTTGGTCGGTCGATTTTTTTGTATTCCCCATACTATTGGTAATAGTATGGGGAATTTACAGAATTTCAATATGTTACAAAGTACTAAACCTAAATTAATCGTTGCACAGTGTTATTTTATCCTTGAAATATTGGATGTCATTTACGCGAATACTACAAATATTTATTCATCCCCTAGAACGATAGTTATTTTAGCAGATCCTACAGTTGTAGCATATAATGCCACTGTTGCTGCAAGATTATCACTGCCCGTACCGTCTGCATTTATCCCTACATTGCTTCCAAGAAGTACAATGCCAAAATCACCAGGTGAATCACTGCTGTCGTTCAATAGTCCTACTGGGGAGCTCTGCGAAGTATTTGTCCATTTGTAGGTGCTGCCGATATATCGAGCTCCAATGTCGTTGCCAACTGAATTAATCAGCTGAAAATTTATAATCTCCGCGCTATAGCTGATTGCCCTTTCATCAAACGGTATTATAAACCCACCGCCAAGCTGTACTCGTCTCCCCGTTCCTACTGGAAATCTATTGTAAGTAACACCTTTCGCGTCTACTTCAAACTCGATTGTGTTGTTGTTGGTGATGAAAACATCTATAAATTCAAAAGCCACTTCTCTAAATGGAATATCATTAGGATTATTTTTAGGCCTTAAGAATATACCTGCTCTTACAGATTGTATAGCATTTTCAACTTTATCATCCAGATTGCGTAAAACAATGCTGTTGTTGTTAAGAACCGTTTCTGTGGTGCTATTTCCATTAAATAAAGCGTGGGCTCCACTTGTAGTCCAAACTACTCTAAATTCAAACTCATCATTTTCTACAAGTGGGTTTCCATCTATGTTTTGAACTTGTAGATTCACTTGTTCTATCCCATTTAAAATAGTATTTAAGGGACTGACACGGAACAGGCGGTCTTGAACGTTTACCGTCATTTCAGTTGTGCCTATTAGTTGTTCAGTTCCATTAGTTTCTCTAAAAGCCCTAACCGTAACGGTTTCAATATTTTCAAAACCAACTAAATTAAATCCTGTGGTAAAACTTCCAAACCTTACAGAATTAGTTGTGTTAGTAAAAGAGGTTCCACGGTTGCCCTCATCATCAAAAAGGATGCTATCAAAATTCTCTGATACTGTCCACTCATACATGATGCTGCCGTCCGTTAGTTCTTCGTCTTCAACACCAGCTATGTCGGCCGTAATTTCTAGGTCTGTGTCAAAAATTTGTACTCCTGCGCGTAGTGGTTCTAAAGAAACATCTCCACGGTCTGCGGTAAGGTTCCAGCTTTCTAAAAAACGACTACCGCTAAAAATCTCATCAGCACAAAACAAACTGAATCTATTAGTGATGCCATTGAGAATATCTGTTAAATCAACCAAATTATCAATAAGGTCATCTGTAAATTCAACAGCATCTGTATTTGCATTTTCCATAAAAACCACTTCATATGCTTGTTCCGTTAAATCAAAAATATCTAAACCACTATCTAAATCTTGAAAAAATGTTTGCAACGCTATATTGTACTCGCCTTCAAAAACTAAATCTCTAACCGAAGGATTGGCCTGAAAATATGGGGTAATGACCTCAAGAAGTGCAGCATCGCTTGTGTCTCCACTCAACTTGTCATATTCAGATTTTCTACCACTGATTTCAAAAAGGGTTGGTAGCGCATAATCAAGCAGAAAAGTTTTTGTTGAAAGGCGTTCAAAAACCTCACGTTCGTTACCCCTAAAGTTTCTTTCACCTTCATTTTGTCCGGGGCCTATGACTACGACTTCAAACTCAGCATTAGCTTCGTTATCTTCCAAAGGCAAAGGCAATGGTGCTGTTGTTTCAGGTTTAAAAATGGTGCCGCAGGGCACCAAGAATTGTAGCAATGCACCTTGAACCGGTACTTGCCTGTCTTGGCCTGGTTTAAACCTACCTTGAGATAAAGGTTCGGTTGCTATCAATTGTGGGTTAGAAAGTTCGGTACGGTTGCCATCCATATCTGTGAATGCAGTTTTATATATAAATGCCTCGGCTCTTCTGGGGCCACGATTAGTGATATCAAAAGTATTTTCTTCATTGCTGGCTACATTAAGTTGAATTTTACTTCGTATATCGTTACTCTCAACAAAAATTGCATTAGTTGGGTTCGTTGTTCTAACATCTCTAATACTAGCGATACTAGTTTCCAAAGCATTTAAAAAGCCTAAGTTCTCTATGACCATATTATCATTAACAAATAAACTTTCAAGAGTATTTATAAAAGCTAGGTATTCTTCATTTTCTTCTATACTATCTAAAATAGCCGAAGTAAGCTCACTATTTTGAAAATATGCGGTTGTAGAAAAGTAAAAGAATACTGCTGCAGTTGAAGCAATAGATAATTCTTCCCGTCCTTCACCAATAAAGCCCATAAGTAAAATATTACCATTGCTATCTGAGAGGAATGCTAGTTCACTTTCGCCTTCAAAGGAGGGTATCATTAAATCTGAATTACTATCAAGGGGAATAACCTCTCCGGAAATGGTTACACTAGCCCCAGTAAGATCAACGGCAGCATCATCAGGAAATACTATCTGACCATTCATTGGGGTTTCGCTCTCGTCGGGGCTATCATCTATAGGGTCAACATCATCGCTCATTGCTACATCATCATCAACCATTTGTGGGGTGTCATCTTTTGAGCTACAGGCCCAAATAAAAAAGGCCATTGCTATTAAGCTAATTAAAAATTTTATTGGTTTTTTCATTTTGCTTTCTATGTTTAATAGAATATCGTAGAAAACAAAAAATGTCATCAATTTTTTTGATGACATTTTTAAAATTTGTCGATATCACTTTATAACCTTATAAAGAATACCTCTATGAAAATTATAAAAAACTTTTTATTGCTTATTGCAGTAGTCTTGTTCATCAATTGTTCTAAAGACAGCTCAGAAGAACCGCAGACAGATGATGATCCGGTGTCCATGACGGATGATGACCCTATAGTAACGCTCTCTGCTGAAAAGGACCTTGTTTCCTTCTCCATTACGCAAGCGAATAATCCAGATCTTAAAATAGATGCAGATGTGCAACAAACAGGGACATCGTTAAAAGTGTTTTTGCCCTTTGGGACGGATATGACCAATCTTACAATTTCTTTCGAAGTCTCAGATAACGCATCACTTATCATAGATGGCTCAACGGTTGCAAGTGGTAGTTCAAATATAGATTTGACCTCTGACATTAGTGCTATCGTGCAAGCAGAAGATGGTACCACTCAAGATTATAATATCATTGCAGAATCAGATTTTGAAGTTTTTGATTCTTCCATGATTGAATTGATGCAACAATATAATGCGCCAAGCATTCAACTGGCCATAACTAAGGGTGAGCGCTTGGTCTATCAAGCAAATTATGGCTTCGCTAGTTTGGACAATTCGGAGATGGCAACAGCTGAATCCCTATACCGTCTTGCAAGTGTTTCTAAGGTTATAACCGCTGTTACCGTGCTTAAAATGGTGAGTGATGGTTCATTACAACTTGATGATACCGTTTTTGGAGTCGATGGCGTTTTAGGTACTGATTTTGGTACCACACCTTATAAAGAAAACGTTGAGAATATTACGGTTGGTCATTTGTTGGGCCATACCTCGGGTTTTAACAACACACCTAATAACCCAATGTTTCAAAACTTTGATTGGCCAATTGAAATGGTTATAGATGATGTCCTGAACAATCGAGACCTTGCGACGATACCCGGAACTACTTACTTTTATTCAAATTTTGGATATGCGTTACTAGGTCGCGTTATATCAAAAGCTAGTGGAATGGATTATGAGACTTACGTAAAACAAAATATTTTAGCACCAATGGGTATTACATCCATGCGAATAGCAGGTAATACTTTAAGTGACAGGTTTACAAATGAGGTAGAATACTTCGGACAGACTGACCTCTTGGGTCCATATGAGTTAAATCCAAATAGAGCCGATTCCACAGGAGGGTGGATTGGCTCGGCGACTGATTTAGTTAGGTTCATGTCCTTTTTCGACAGAAACGGACAAGTGCCTGATATTATATCAGAGGAACTTATGCAAGGGCTTTATTTGGAGCAATTGCAATGGGTGTTTCAAGGAAGTTTGCCAGGTTCTTCTAGTGCTGTGGTAAGATATAACAATGAGTATAACTATTCCATAGTCGCCAATACTAGATATAATGGAATCGAATTTAACTCGGCTATGGTGCAGGCTTTTTTGCCTCTTTTTGTGGAACGCACCTCTTGGCCAGAGTATGATTTGTTCTCAGTAGAATAAGTATTGTTGTTACGGGGGAACTTCAATGATACTTTGTAAAGGGTCGGTTTAACCGACCCTTTTTTGTTCGTAGCTTTGCAATTATGGATAAAAAGCATAAAGCAGGTTTTGTAAATATTATTGGAAACCCCAACGTTGGCAAATCAACTTTGATGAATGCCTTTGTGGGTGAAAAGTTGTCTATCATCACCTCAAAAGCACAGACCACGCGGCACCGTATTTTAGGTATCGTCAATGGAGATGATTTTCAGGTAATTCTGTCAGATACCCCTGGCATCATTAAACCTGCCTACGAAATGCAAACGGCAATGATGGATTTTGTAAAGCTCGCCTTTGAGGATGCCGATGTGTTACTTTATATGGTTGAGATTGGTGAAAAAGACTTAAAAGATGAGGCCTTTTTCAAAAAAATCCAGAATAGTAAAATACCGGTTTTATTGCTTATCAATAAAATCGATAAATCGGAACAAACCGTTTTAGAAGGTCAAATTCAACACTGGCAAAGCTTATTGCCGAATGCTGAGATTCATCCTATTTCAGCACTTCAAAACTTTAATGTGAAAGAGGTTTTTAATAGGATTTTAGAATTACTTCCAGAGGCGCCACCTTACTATCCTAAGGACCAATTAACAGATAAACCTGAACGTTTTTTTGTAAATGAGACCATTCGCGAAAAAATCTTGATGCATTATAAAAAAGAGATTCCCTATGCCGTTGAAGTGGATACAGAAGAGTTTGTGGAAGATGATGAAATCATTCGAATTCGCTCGTTAATCATGGTAGAACGTGAAACACAAAAAGGAATTATTATTGGCCATAAAGGTTCCGCTTTAAAAAGGGTAGGTGTGGAGGCTCGTAAAGACCTTGAGAAATTTTTTGATAAGCAGGTCTATATTGAACTCTATGTAAAAGTCAATAAAAACTGGCGCAGTAATAGCAATCAGCTAAGGCGTTTTGGGTACAACGGGTAGTCTAACATCTAATTTGTAGTTGTTTAAACGCGCTTAAAATCTGTAATGATTCGATTTAAGTAAGCTTTTAGTGCTTTCATTTGAAAGTTGCCTTTTGATTTTCCCAATCGGCCAATAGCATAAAGGGTAAACCAGAGTATCGTTAAAAACACCATCCCCACTATCCATAAAGTGATATCATGACCTAAAGAATTTTTTGAATAGGCAAAAACCCCTAAAACAATAAACAGGGTGCCGATGCCAAAATGAAGAAACATAAAGAAGGTCCATAAAGTTGGATTAGGTCCAAAAAGCCCATGGATTTTTGTGACTCCTTGTTCAAAGGAAGTAAGTTCAAGGTGCAATTGGGGTGACCAGAATGTGGTTTCTTCCTTGTGAAAACGAATATAGATATGTTCGTCTATTCGTTTGATTGAAAATGTTTTTTCGGTCTGTTTGTCAAAAACTTCTTCAAGCTTTTCGATTTCGGTCGCTAAAGAAATTTCAAAACGAGGCCTTAAAACGATTTCATTGCTTAAATCGCTCATGGTATTGCAGTTGTTGATAGAAAAGGTAGCAACTTTTCTTGGTAAATAAAGTGTACTTTTGCCAAAAATTAATAAGGATGGGCGCAATTGTAGCCATTGTTGGAAGACCAAATGTTGGAAAATCCACTTTTTTTAATCGTTTGATTGAAAGAAGAGAGGCTATTGTAGATGCAATTAGCGGTGTAACCCGCGATAGGCATTACGGTAAAAGTGATTGGAACGGTAAAGAATTTTCGGTCATTGACACCGGCGGATATGTGCTAGGGAGTGATGATGTTTTTGAGAAAGAAATTGACAAACAAGTTGAGCTTGCCATTGACGAGGCCGATGCCATTATTTTTATGGTAGATGTTGAAGCTGGCGTTACGGGCATGGATGAAGATGTAGCGAAATTGCTTCGCCGAGTCAACAAACCAGTTTTTTTAGCGGTCAATAAAGTAGACAATGCACAACGTGAAACGGATGCGGCAGAGTTTTATGCATTGGGCTTAGGAGAATATTATACGATTTCAAGTATAAATGGCAGCGGCTCAGGGGACTTATTGGACGCTTTGGTAAAAGTATTGCCAGAGACGGAGGAAGATAAAAGTGAATTGCCAAGGTTTGCGGTTGTTGGACGACCAAATGCCGGAAAATCTTCTTTTATAAACGCATTGATTGGTGAAGATAGGTACATTGTTACGGATATTGCCGGAACTACTCGCGATAGTATTGACACCAAGTATAATAGATTCGGATTTGAGTTTAACCTTGTAGATACCGCCGGTATACGACGGAAAGCTAAGGTGAAAGAAGATTTGGAATTTTATTCCGTAATGCGCTCGGTAAGGGCCATTGAGCATTGTGATGTTTGTATTATATTGTTAGATGCCACTCGCGGATTTGACGGACAGGTTCAAAATATATTTTGGCTGGCACAACGGAACAATAAGGGCATCGTAATTTTGGTGAATAAATGGGATTTAGTAGAAAAAGAGACCAATTCCGTTCGTGATTTTGAAAAGAAGATAAGGGAGTCAATGGAGCCTTTTGTAGATGTTCCCATACTCTTTATTTCAGTGTTGAATAAACAACGTATTTTCAAAGCCATTGAGACTGCGGTGGAAGTATATCACAACCGTTCTAGAAAAGTGGTAACACGTAAGCTTAACGATATTATGCTGCCTATTATTGAAAGCTACCAGCCACCAGCATATAAGGGAAAATTTGTAAAGATTAAGTTTTGCACGCAATTGCCCACTCCTTATCCTCAGTTCGCCTTCTTCTGTAATTTGCCACAGTATGTTCGTGACCCTTACAAACGTTATCTTGAAAACCAACTCAGAAAACAGTTTGATTTTACGGGTGTGCCCATTACTATTTTTATGCGAAAGAAATAGGAGTTTGGAATTGTTTTTGTGGCGAATGTTATTAGCAAAATTGGCCAATATGCAAAAAGTAGTTTTAGTTGTTTATTTCCTTTTCTGTATTGTTGATTGGGGTTTCGCACAAACAGAAAACGAAAGTTCAGAAATACTTGAAAACATCCACTTACATCTTAATAAGACAATCTTCATCAAAGGAGAGCGATTGTGGTTCAAAGCATATGTTCAGAATCAGCAGAACAAATTACCTTCATTAAAAACAACAAACTTACATGTAGCAATTTATGATAATAAAGGAGGTGAAGTTAAAAGAAAACTTTTCTATGCTCAGAACGGAATGGCTAATGGAGATTTTGCCATTGATTCTATATTTACCGGTCAGTACTATAAAATTCTAGCTTGGACTAACTATCAAAGAAACTTTGAACAGCTAAAGCCTTTTCAGCAGCATATTGAAATAGTGCGGGAAGCTACCGAAGAAGTAAATCATATTAACGAACAGTTCAAAATTGAGGTCTATCCGGAAGGGGGGTATTTAATCGAAGACGCTTTTAACCAGATCGGCATCGTACTTTCAAGACCAACTGGTGAAAGGGTATCGTTCAATAACCTAGAACTCTTAGATGGTCTGGGCAATGTGGTTCGTTCCAATATCGCGACCAATTCCCTTGGATTAGGAAAGGTTGGTTTTACGGTCGAAAAAGGGAAGGGATATTTTTTACAATGGGGAAATACTGATATTGGTTACTCAAGAAAATCACTTCCAAAACCCAAATCCAATGTGATAGGGCTGAATATTGACAATAACGGAAAAGATAATGTTCTAGTAAAGCTGATAGCCTCAAAGCAAACATTCAAAGAAAAAGATGGTGAAAACTATTCTATGGCGATTTACCAAGACGATACCATTCTTTTTGAGGATGTTGAAATTGCGGAAGAAGAATCCGTTCTTTCGTTACAAAGAAAATCAATGCCTTACGGAATCAATACTGTTGTTCTTTTTGATTCAGAACTTAAGCCGGTTTCGCGTAGAATGTTTTTTAACCATCGACAAGATAAGGAACGTTTGCAGTCCATTCAGGCCGAATATTGCCTTAACGATTTTGGGGATAGTATCCAAATAGATTTAATTAGGCCCAATAATAGTTTAATGCAGGCCAATGTGAGTATGTCCGCATTGCCTGGTTCAAGTAGAGCCTATCAGCCTGAAAATTCTATCGCTTCCTCTTTTATAGTGCGCCCTTATTTGCGCAAGCCTTTTAAGGGTTCGTATTATTTTGATGATATGGACCGAAAAAAGCGTTTTGAGCTTGATAAGCGTTTACTCATCGAGGGCTGGGGAACATACGACTGGGATTCAAGAAAATTTGAAAAATTGAAATTGGAATTCGCCATAGAAGTTGGAATTCCTATTTCAGGAAAAATTGTGGATGCCGATTTGATTGAAGAGAACAAAGTCTCTTTGGTAACCGATTTTTCAGGGGCGTATGCTTTTGAAGAACTTAGCAGCGATAAAACATTTAAACGCAAAATGAACTTGTTTGAAGGTGATTCTTTAGGAATTTCCTTGATGGGCAAAAAAGGAAAGTTAAGAAAACCAAAAGCGGAAATTCAATTTTCAAACGTTACTTCTTTAACTGGTGAGAATGATAAATGGCTAAATTTTGAGCAAGTCATCCCTCAAAAACAGGTTGATGAAATTGTTGAAAAAGACCAAGCTTTAGATTTAGGTGAAAGGACAATTGCTTTGGATGAAGTGAGTGTAACTGAAAAAGCACTTAAGACAAAAAAAATCCCAATGTTTGTGCCTAGGGGTAGCCTTTTACCGATATCTGAAGGTAGGATAATAGGAGATAGCGAAATTAAAAAATATCAATCTGTTAGGGTATATTTATCTACTCTTGGCTATAGCATTGGTAGGGCTCTAGATGCTGATGGGTTTTATATTGAGGCATTGCTATCTCCAAAATCAAATAAAATGGTTTTTTATACCGGTAGTTTAAATTGGCCTTTGTCAAGAGTACAGGCAATTTATTTTGATGTGGATAAAGAGGTGTACGTGAATATCGTTCCAAGGTTAAAAGATTATGAAACACCTGAACAACGAAACAAATTTCTGAAGTTTGCCATAGAAAACGGCTATACTCGCCCACAAGAATATTTTACGCCCAATTATCCGGATAATACGACATCAATATTTAAAAACTATGGCGCTTTAGATTGGAAGGCGAACATTTCAATAGGATTCGAAATTCCTACTACTGTTTTGATACCTATTAAGGAGCAAAGAACTATTATATTTTTTGTTGAAGGGATGGATGCGAATGGTGAGTTGTTTACGCAGAGTGAGACGATAATAACAACGAAAATCGATTAATTATCGAACCCCATTACAATAATAAATTATTGTAATAAACACTAAAATCTTGTAGGAGCTTTTTGTGTGAAAGCTAATGGATTTTTATAATGTGATATCAAGGGTAATTATACCATTCGGATTTTGAATGGCTTCATTATCTATTCTTAAGCTCTTAAAAAATGGAGTTCCTCCGCAACATCCACCTTCTGGTGATTTTTCAACTTCGATTAACACATTCGTTGTATAGCTGTCACTAATATTGAGATTAAAATCGTAGGTACCGCTTGTCCATGCAATACTGCTAACGATTAGTAATTGTTTCTCTTCCGTATTTGGATCTACTAGTACCTGTATAATTGTCAATTCCGAAGGATCAGGGAAATCACCAGATAAAGAGATTTCATCTGTTGTTAAAAGGTTCTGTTCAAAAACGTTTTCACCTTCAGATAAAATTTCAAAATGAAGGCTTGGGAAACCAACACAATCTACCAATCTACAGTCAAAACCGTCTTCGTTATCATCTTCACCGCATGAGATACTTACTGTGAACAGTAGAGCAATAAGTACCAGTTTTTTCATGATTCGTTTTTCTAAAGATGCGCCACCGTAAGTTAGGTTGCTTTTATCAATATGCTTTCACAACATGCAGGAGGTTTTTTAAAAGTATTCTTTAGAAATAGCTTCTATTGGTAATTATTTTTTGCCCTTAAAGAATATTTTTTTGAAAAGAGTAAAAGCTTAAGGTGCTGAGAGAATGGATAGGTTTACCATTAACTAGGGTAAAAGCTGTAACTTACAGTAAATCAAAGCTAAGGTCTTTTATATCAGTAACCCTGAACCCTAAATCCTGACTACGTGCCACTAGAAAGAAGAAATAGCTTTGTTAAGTTTCTTGTGGAACGCGGATATACGAGGCCACAATAATATTTTCATCCGAATTATCCTGATAACAAAAGTGTCACCTTCAAAAACTACGGGGCTCTTGATTGGTATCCGAGTATTTCAGTAGGCATGGATGTTCCAACATCAATCAATATTCCAATCCGCGAGCAATCCGCCATTCAATTGTATGTGGAAGGAATCGTGAATGATGGTAGTTTGATTTCAATGCAAAAAACCGTTCAGGTACATCAAGATTGAACTTATTCCTGACCAGATGCCATTTGTACAGAAACGTTTTGTTGTGTTTGATTTCCTTTGTCATCAACAACAGTAAGCTGATAATCACCAGAGGAAATAGGGAATAGCATTTCATGAAAATCTTGGGTTGCTCCAATGAACACATCATCCAAGTACCAAAAAGCACGACTACCATCTTGTTGGTGGGCAAGTTTAAAGACTACTTCTGATTTTTTATCTCCTAAACCTTTGGGAATCAATATGATTTCATTTCGCTTGGGATACAGAAATTCCATCAAGTTGCTTGCTTCAAAAGAACAATCTTCTAAGTAGGGAGGTGGCGTTTTATATTCTGAATTGCTATTGGTGACATAATATTCCATCACTGGGGGCAGTACAAACCAATTTTTCAGTTGGATAGCTTCCAAAGGGTAGCAAGAGGCGTTTACCTGATAGTTGCCAGAGGCATTTAGGGAAACGGTTTTGTGATAGGGGCAGGGAGCGCTCTTACGGCCGTTTATCGGTACAAATTGGTTTTTGGAATCATCACAAAAAGGAGTTGCCCGATGACCACTTTTTTGGCAAATTTCCAATGCCGCCAAATCATCAAAAGGCTCTTCAAACCAGCAGCTATAGGGCAATCTAGCCAACACATCAAAAAGAACGGGTGCCGCAGCGGTAATGCCTGTCAGCCCAGGTCTGCCTTCCCCATCCGCGTTGCCTACCCAAACACCAATGGCATATTTAGGGGTAACGCCAACGGCCCAAGCATCTTTAAACCCATAACTCGTACCTGTTTTCCAAGCCAAGGGTTGCGAACTGTCAAAAAATTGCCAGTTTTCTTCCCCTTCAGGTCGGTTCACTTCACGAAGGGCTTTAAAGGTTTGGTATATGGCTCCGGCATTCAACTGTTCCGTTTCAAATTGTGGGTTCCCAAAATCTAGAGTATCAGCCGAAAGATAAGTTGCAGGTGCGTATTCATTTGAACGGTATACGCTTGAATTTGAGGTGAAATGAGTTAAGGTAGACGCCATGGCCGCATAGGTCTTGGTAAGCTCCCAAAGCGAACTTTCGGCTCCACCCAAAATCAACGAAAGCCCATAATGACCAGCCGATTTGTCCAATGAATTTAATTCTATTTTTTTGAGTTTGTTATAGAACTTCTGTAAGCCATATTCTTGTAATAAACGCACAGCAGGCACATTTAAAGAACGTGATAAAGCCTTGCTTGCCGGTACTGCCCCTAAATGTTGTTTGTTGAAATTCTTGGGATTGTACCCATTAATAACGGTAGGAATATCTTTGACCAAGGTGTTGGGTAATAACTGGCCTTCGTGCAATAATGAAGCAAATAATAGCGGTTTTAGGGTGCTGCCCGTACTGCGATTTCTGGTAATGATATCAACATAATGGGAATCTTCTCCGGTCGAAGGGGAGTTGCCTACATATGCCAGTACCTGACGTGTTTCTACATCTAAAACCAATATAGCGAGATTATTGATTTCATTACTTTTTAAACGCAAATAATGATTGGCGGCAATGCGGTTGGCCTGTCGTTGCAGGTTAAGGTCAATAGATGAGGTTATACGTTGACCAGAATGCTCTTTTTTTATTCGTTCGGTCAAATGAGGCGTTAGATTGGGTAATGCCAGAGGTTTGCTCGGTAAGGGTTCTGATAATGCCAACTCGTATGTGATTTGGTCAATACTTTCGTTTTCGAGTAATTTTTTAAGTAGTCGATTTCGTTTTTTCAGTAAAACCGCTTCGTTCTTTCCAGGAAAAATGAGCGATGGAGCATTCGGTAACACTGCCAGCGTTGCCGCTTGTCCCCAACTCAAATCTTTGGCATCAATACCAAAGTAGCGCCAAGAAGCGGTTTCCAGTCCAACGACATTACCACCATAAGGCGTGTAGGTCGCGTACAAATTTAAAATTTCATTCTTGGAATAACGGAATTCAAGTCGTGTTGCCATGACCAATTCGATGAATTTTTCAAAATAGGTACGCCCTTTATTTTTTCTACTTAATCGAATGACTTGTTGGGTAATGGTGCTACCGCCCCTTCTGCTTTCTTGGGTCAAATTATGTTTGATGGCATTAAAT
>CAYGUO010000069.1:0-14916 GCA_964353095.1 uncultured Flavobacteriaceae bacterium
GGCCTTAAAGATGGCAATAGAGTGCAAGATTTTTTGACCTCAAATATGATAGCTGATAAAACCGGAAATGAGATTTTGGCAAAATCCTTGAACCAAGCTAAAGCAGCTGGCTTGAGACCTGCTATTTATACCCATCCATTGGGTTTGTATGGGCATTCAGCGGGAACAACAATTGGTATGTGGGACTCGCAAGGGGGTGTGATGAAAGATGATGGGGACAACTATCCGCTAAATCCAAATACGGTATATGCGATTGAGCTCAATACAACTATAACCATTCCCGAATGGAAAAGGGATATCCGTATTATGCTAGAGGAAGCTGGTTTTTATGGTGAAAATGGTTTTAGGTATGTGAACGGCCGTCAAACGGACCTGCTATTGATCCCCAGAATCAAGAACCATCAAGGCAATTAGGGTTTTACTACAGCAATAGTATGGTTTTTATTTAAAAATAATAGCAAAACTATTAATTTAGAATAGCTAAGCTGTTAATGTGTGTTAAATACTATTGAACTTTTAGTTTTTAAAGCTAACTTGTTAAGAACAAAAGATTTAGTAACACTCAGTTTTAACAGCTATGAAAAAGAAAACCTTATTAACCCTATTTACCTGTTTACTCTTCATTTTTTCTATTGCACTAGAACGGCGTACCCTTTTTGGTAAAATAACCGACGGTAAAAATGCAATGGAAAACGTCAACATCAAAATTATTGATAAAGAAACAGCAACGATTTCAGATGAAGACGGCAGCTATGAAATAACTATTGATACGGGAGACCTCGTGCAGTTTTCCTATGCGGGTATGAAAACCATCACCATTAGAATGGAAGCTGTTACTAGGGTTTTAAATCCTGTTATGGTGCCAGTTGTCACGGAGCTTGAGGAAGTAGTAGTAAAAGGAAGCAATAGAAAAACACAATCAGATTTAAGAAATGAGTATGGTATCAACAAAAGCATTGTCAAAACCGCGTTTGGCTATTTAAATACCCAGACTGCTCCGGGCATGATCAGGGTTCTTGAAGAAAAAGATATTAATATGGTCAATACCAATATTCTGGGGGTATTGCAGAATAGGTTGCCAGGCGTTACGGTGAAAGGTGAAATATTTGGTTCTCGACCTACAAACGGAGACCCAAACGGTGCTCCAGCGGCTTCTGCTGCTGTTTTTATTCGTGGTAGAAATTCGCTTCAGAATAATAGAGCTGCAGTTTTTGATGTAGATGGTCAAATTTTTACAGACGTTCCCACTTTTATCGATTTGGGGAATATAAAAAGGGTAGCAGTACTCAGTAATGTGGCATTGACCTCGCGTTATGGAAACGTAGGGCATGGAGGCGTAATTGTTATCAACACCATTACTGGTAGTGCAGGAGATGGAAAATTCATAGATCAAGCCAAATTGCGAAATAATTTTTATGATGGTAAGGCATTGACCCAAGAGCAGGTTCAAAAAAATTGGCCATCTTACTTGACGGAAATGCATGCCGCCAATTCCTTTGAAGAAGCAAAGAAAGTATACGATAGCTATACAACGGTCTACCATAGTTCCCCCTATTTTTATTTGGATGCTTACAACTATTTTAGTAATACTTGGAACGAAAATGAATTTTCTGACGGAATCATTAACGAGAATTTTGGTTTGTTTGAGAACAATGCTGTTTTACTAAAGGCATTAGCCTATAGTTTAGATGAACAGAATCGTTTTGAACGTTCAAATGACATGTACAAAGAAGCTTTTATACTACGCCCTAATTATGTGCAGAGTTATTTGGATATGGCGAATAGCTATCGCGATTTGAACGAACCCAAACAAGCAGCTTCCATTTACGCCAGGTATGAGTATTTATTGACCGAAGGTTTTTTACAATTGGATACTATTGGTTTTGATCCTATCATCACACGAGAGTTCAATAATTTGTTAAGCTTGAATAAGAATGCTGTGGTAAAAGGAGAAAAAGGAAGTAAACTCTATGTTGCGGAAGAAGGTTTTAAGGGTACAAGGCTTGTTTTTGAATGGAACGATAGCGAAGCCGAATTTGATTTGCAATTTGTAAACCCTGAAAATCAATATTTAAAATGGCAGCACACCTTAGCGGACAACGAAGCTACAATCCTGAGAGAAAAAGAATTTGGGTATAATGTTAAAGAATATTTGATTGATGGCTCTTTACCAGGTACTTGGCAGGTAAACATAAATTATTTTGGTAATAAAAGTTTGACGCCAACCTACTTAAAAGCTACGGTATACAGTAATTATGGCACCAAAGCACAGCGTAAAGATGTCAAAGTATTCAAAGTTGATTTGAAAAATGTTAATCAAGAATTATTTAGGGTAAATGTAGCCGGTGGGTTAACGCAGGAGTAGTTCATTGGGATCAATAAAGTTTAAAATTTTAAACGCGGCAAGATTATTGATGCCTTATCTATAAAATTGAAATTATGAAAAACAGCATTTTAGTATCCGTTTTCACCCTCCTTTTCTGGGTAGCTTCCGCACAAGAAGCACGAACCGTTTTTGGTGTGGTAACCGATGGTAGGGCACCAATGTCCAATGTAACGATTAGCGTATTGGATAAAGATAATAGTACGTTTTCAGACGCCGATGGCAAATACAAAATACAGGTTGAAACTGGCGATAAACTCCAATTTACCTACGCGGGTATGAAAACCATAACCATAAGGGTCGAAGATGTAACTAGAATACTGAATCCGGAAATGGTACCTGATATCACCGAGTTGGAGGAAGTGGTTGTGGAGAGCAGCAAGAGAAGGTCTCAACAAGACTTAGGAGAAGATTATGCCCAAAACACTAATATCATAAGAACGGCATTTGGGTATTTAAATGCAGAAACATCACCTGGACGAATACGCACCCTATCTAGAGATGATATTAACTTGGCGGCCGTCTGTATCCTGGATGTTTTAAGAACAAGGTTCCCAGGCGTTACGGTTACAGGAGATTGTCAAACAGGAGGCTCGGTAAATATTCGTGGTGGTAATAGCATTAGTTTAAGGAGCGTCGCTATTTTTGATGTAGATGGTCAAATTTTTGAACAAGCACCAATTTGGTTAGATATCAGTAATATAAAAAGACTTGCGTTATTCAATAATTTTGCATTGACCACAAAATATGGAGGTATCGCAAATGGTGGAGTAGTGGTCATCAATACGGTAAACGGCACCCTAACGAATAATGAAATTGTGGATCAAGCGCGATTGCGAAATAATTTTTATGATGGCAAAGCATTGAGCCAAGAGCAGGTGCGTAAAAATTGGCCAACATATTTAAAGCAATTGTATGCGAGCAACTCTTTCGATGAAGCAAAGCAAGTTTACGAAACCCATAAAGGTGCATATAGCAGTTCCCCATATTTTCAACTTGATGCACACAATTACTTTGTAAATAAATGGAACGAAAATGATTTTGCAAATAATATTATTAAAGAGCATTATGATTTGTTTGAAAACAATGCGGTATTGTTAAAAGCATTAGCTTATAGTCTAGATGAACAGAACCGTTTTAAGGAGTCCAATGAAATATTTAGGGAAATATTTATTTTACGCCCTAATTATTCGCAGAGTTATTTAGATATGGCCAATAGCTATCGCGATTTAAACGAACCTAAGCAAGCCGCTGCGATTTATGCACGATATGATTATTTACTACAGCAAGGTTTCTTGCAGCCTGATTCCACGAGCTTTGATCCCGTAATGTCAAGAGAATTTAATAACCTATTGAGTTTAGAAAAGAATACTTTGGTTAAGGGTAAAAAAGCGAACCAACTCTATGTTGCCGAAGAAGATTTTAAGGGTACAAGGCTCGTTTTTGAATGGAACGATAGCGAAGCCGAATTTGATTTGCAATTTGTAAACCCTGAAAATCAATATTTAAAATGGCAGCACACCTTAGCGGACAACGAAGCTACAATCCTGAGAGAAAAAGAATTTGGGTATAATGTTAAAGAATATTTGATTGATGGCTCTTTACCAGGTACTTGGCAGGTAAACATAAATTATTTTGGTAATAAAAGTTTGACGCCAACCTACTTAAAAGCTACGGTATACAGTAATTATGGCACCAAAGCACAGCGTAAAGATGTCAAAGTATTCAAAGTTGATTTGAAAAATGTTAATCAAGAATTATTTAGGGTAAATGTAGCCGGTGGGTTAACGCAGGAGTAGTTCATTGGGATCAATAAAGTTTAAAATTTTAAACGCGGCAAGATTATTGATGCCTTATCTATAAAATTGAAATTATGAAAAACAGCATTTTAGTATCCGTTTTCACCCTCCTTTTCTGGGTAGCTTCCGCACAAGAAGCACGAACCGTTTTTGGTGTGGTAACCGATGGTAGGGCACCAATGTCCAATGTAACGATTAGCGTATTGGATAAAGATAATAGTACGTTTTCAGACGCCGATGGCAAATACAAAATACAGGTTGAAACTGGCGATAAACTCCAATTTACCTACGCGGGTATGAAAACCATAACCATAAGGGTCGAAGATGTAACTAGAATACTGAATCCGGAAATGGTACCTGATATCACCGAGTTGGAGGAAGTGGTTGTGGAGAGCAGCAAGAGAAGGTCTCAACAAGACTTAGGAGAAGATTATGCCCAAAACACTAATATCATAAGAACGGCATTTGGGTATTTAAATGCAGAAACATCACCTGGACGAATACGCACCCTATCTAGAGATGATATTAACTTGGCGGCCGTCTGTATCCTGGATGTTTTAAGAACAAGGTTCCCAGGCGTTACGGTTACAGGAGATTGTCAAACAGGAGGCTCGGTAAATATTCGTGGTGGTAATAGCATTAGTTTAAGGAGCGTCGCTATTTTTGATGTAGATGGTCAAATTTTTGAACAAGCACCAATTTGGTTAGATATCAGTAATATAAAAAGACTTGCGTTATTCAATAATTTTGCATTGACCACAAAATATGGAGGTATCGCAAATGGTGGAGTAGTGGTCATCAATACGGTAAACGGCACCCTAACGAATAATGAAATTGTGGATCAAGCGCGATTGCGAAATAATTTTTATGATGGCAAAGCATTGAGCCAAGAGCAGGTGCGTAAAAATTGGCCAACATATTTAAAGCAATTGTATGCGAGCAACTCTTTCGATGAAGCAAAGCAAGTTTACGAAACCCATAAAGGTGCATATAGCAGTTCCCCATATTTTCAACTTGATGCACACAATTACTTTGTAAATAAATGGAACGAAAATGATTTTGCAAATAATATTATTAAAGAGCATTATGATTTGTTTGAAAACAATGCGGTATTGTTAAAAGCATTAGCTTATAGTCTAGATGAACAGAACCGTTTTAAGGAGTCCAATGAAATATTTAGGGAAATATTTATTTTACGCCCTAATTATTCGCAGAGTTATTTAGATATGGCCAATAGCTATCGCGATTTAAACGAACCTAAGCAAGCCGCTGCGATTTATGCACGATATGATTATTTACTACAGCAAGGTTTCTTGCAGCCTGATTCCACGAGCTTTGATCCCGTAATGTCAAGAGAATTTAATAACCTATTGAGTTTAGAAAAGAATACTTTGGTTAAGGGTAAAAAAGCGAACCAACTCTATGTTGCCGAAGAAGATTTTAAGGGTACAAGGCTCGTTTTTGAATGGAACGATAGCGAAGCCGAATTTGATTTACAATTTGTAAATCCGGAAAATCAATATTTAAAATGGCAACACACTTTAGCGGATAATGAAGCTGTAGTTATGGCGGAAAAAGAATTTGGGTACAATACCAAAGAGTATCTGATTGATGCTTCTTTACCGGGTACTTGGCAGGTAAATGTGACGTATTTTGGAAACAAAAGCCTAACGCCTACATACTTGAAAGCAACAGTGTATAGTAATTACGGCACAAAAGCACAGCGAAAAGATATTAAAGTATTCAAGCTGGATGTAATGAACGTAAACCAAGAACTCTTTAAGGCGAATATTGCGGGTACTTTGACACAAGAATAGTATGCTCTTTGTCTATGATTTACGAATCCTTTTATGAAACAGTAAGATGCTGAACTAAAAACCTTAAAAAAGAAACCTATGAAAAATTGTATTTTAACAACAGTTGTTAGCTTCTTTTTTTTATCGGTGATAGGTCAAGAAAAGCGTACTGTATTTGGTAAAGTCACCGATGGTAAAACCCCTATGGAAAACGTAGGGGTTTCCATCATCAACAAGAATATAACTACTGCAACGGATGCGGATGGCAAATACGAGATTCCTGTAGAAACTGGTGATGAATTGCGTTTTTCTTTTATCGGCATGAAAACGATAACCATTCGGGTTGAAGATGTTACCAGAATTTTAAATCCTGTAATGATACCTGAGATAACGGAGCTAGGGGAAGTTACCGTTCAAAACAGCAAACGCAGGTCTCAAAAGCAAATAAAAGAAGAATATGGTATTCGAAAGAATATTATCCGGAATGCTTATGGGTATATTGATGGTGACATAGCACCGGGCAATATTCGGTTTGTTGATAAAAAAGATATCACCGCTGCGGACTTATGTATTCTGGATATTCTAAGAGGGCAGTTCGCAGGAGTTTCTGTTTCAGGAAATTGTGCAACCGGTGGTAGTGTTGTGGTTAGAAATCTGGGGAGGGGAGCCATTTATGATATTGATGGTCAAATTTTCACTGATACCCCATTATGGTTAAATAGCGGAAATATAAAACGTGTAGCCGTTTTAGTTGGTTTAGGGTCAACTGCAATGTATGGGCAAATAGGTTCATCTGGGGTAGTCGTGATTAATACGATGACGTTTGACCCAGGAAATCAATAACTAGTTGATCAGGCACTTTTAAGAAATAATTATGTTAGTGGTAAGGTACTTACACAAGTTGATATTGATAAAAGTAAACCTACCTACCTCAAGGAGTTGGAAGCCAGCACTTCCTTTGAAACTGCACAACAGGTATTCAAAAAATATAAAAATACCTATGCAAGTTCGCCATATTATTTTTTGGATGCTATAACATATTTTGCCACTAGATGGGATAATGATAATTATGCAGACGATATTATCAACACCAACAGAAGCCTCTTTGAGAACAATGCAGTACTCTTAAAAGCATTGGCCTATCAGTATGAAGAACAAGGTCGTTTTAAAAAGTCACACGAACTGTACAAAGAAATCTTTTTACTGCGCCCTAATTATGCCCAAAGTTATATGGACATGGCCAAAAGCTATAGGGATTTAAAGGAGCCCAAACAAGCAGCATCCCTGTATGCTAGGTATGATTATCTATTAGAGCAAGGCTTTCTGCAACCTGACACTTTAGGTTTTGAGCCCATAATGGAGCGTGAATTTAATAACCTATTGGCATTGAACAAAGGCAATCTCATCAAAGCTAAAAAACTAAAGGAGCTTTATATTGCCGAAGAAGATATTAAGGGTACGCGTTTGGTATTTGAATGGAACGATAGTGAAGCAGAATTTGACCTACAGTTTGTGAACCCCAATAATCAATATTTTATATGGCATCACAGCCTTGCAGACAATGCAGAAACAATTTATCGTGAAAAAAACCATGGGTATAATGTAATGGAAGAGCTATTGGATGGTTCCTTGCCCGGCACTTGGAGCGTTAATATCACCAATTTGGGCAATAAAAGCCTAACGCCCACCTACCTTAAAGCTACTATTTATTATAACTATGGGTTAAGCAACCAAAGCCATGAGACCAAAGTATATAAATTGAGTTTGAAAAATGTAAACCAAGAACTATTTAAAATACAATCCGCTGGAAAACTAATGACAAAATAGAAAATCATGAAACAGGCTCTACTCCTTTTAGTACTTCTTCCTTTTTTAAGTACCGCACAGCAACAACGAACACTTTCTGGTGTGATTACTGATGGTTTTAAGCCAATGGCAGACGTTAAAGTTGTAATTGTTGATAGTGATATGGTAACTGCTACTGATACTGATGGCAACTATAAAATTGTTGTTGAAACAGGCGACACGGTAGAATTCTCTTATGTGGGAATGAAGACCATCACCATTATGGTCGAAGATGTCACCCGCATCTTAAATCTTGAAATGTTTCCAGAAACAACGGCTTTGGAAGAGGTTGTGGTTTCAAAAAAACTCAACAAATCACAAAAACAGCTTGAAGAAGAATTTCGCTATAATCCTGGAATTGTTAAAACAGGTTTTAAGTATATTGAGCCAAAAAGATTCCCTGGACAGACGAGGCAGATAATTATGGATGATATTGAAGACCCGGGCCAGTGTATCCTTGATTTATTAGTGGATAATCTTGGTGATGTAAGCCGGTTGGGCACTTGTGCTGGTGGTGGCACGCTTCATTTAGGGAATAATCCGTTGGGGGCTCCTGAGATTACTATTTATGAAGTAGATGGTATTATCTATAACGAAGCGCCAATATGGTTAAATCCAAAAATGATTGAGCGAATAGCCATATTTGCAGGTGAGTATTGGCGTGGATATTATGGAGATGCTGCATTGAACGGTGTGGTTATTATCAATACCCCTGGGCTAAGTGCGTTGGCAGGGGTTGTTGACAAGGCAAGATTACACGATAATTTTATTGAAACGCCAAATTTGGCAAACCAGTATTTGGATGAGAACAAAAAACGAGCGCAAAACCAAAAAACAATTTCTGGCACGGTAACGGACGGCAACATGGCTTTGGCCAATGTGAATGTTTCTGTAGAAAGTACGGGTACCACTGCGGTAACCAATGAAAAAGGAAAGTACAAAATCAAGGCAAGGGTAGGCGATATTATTAAATTCTCTTACATAGGGCTCAAAACAGTAAGCATAAGGGTTGAAGATGTTACCCGTGTTTTTAACCCTATTATGATTCCTGATGTAACCGAACTTGATGAGGTTGTAGTGGAGGGCAGTAAACGAACTTCCCAATCTGATATGGCTCAAGACTATGAAAAGAAAAAAACAATTATTAAAACAGCTTTTGGATATTTGGATGCTGAAAAATCACCGGGGCAGATAAGAATGCTTGCTGGTGATGATATCAACACCGCAAATGTCTGTATTTTAGATTTGTTGCGTACGGGTTTTCCGGGGATGACCGTAATTGGTGACTGTCAGGCGGGTGGTTCTGTAAATATTAGGGGCGGTAACAGTATTAACAGTGCAAGCGTAGCAATCTTTGATGTTGACGGCCAAATTTTTGAAGATGCACCTATATGGCTGGATCTTAACAATATCAAACGGCTAGCGATTTTTAGCAATTTTGCACTTACCTCGAGATACGGCAGTATTGGTCGTGGCGGCGTAGTCGTAATCAATACAATAAATGGGACCTTGACAAATAAAGGAACGGCAGACCAAGCACGCCTAAGAAACAATTTTGTCTATGGCAGAATACTCACAAAAACAGATATTGACAATAATAAAGCGACTTATTTAAAAGAGCTGGAATCCAGTAGCTCTTTTGAAAATGCAAAGGCCATATTCAAAAAATATAGTGAAACGTATCGCAGTTCCCCTTATTTTTATTTGGATGCCTACACCTATTTTTTCACTAAATGGAATCAAGAGACCTATGCAGATGCCATAATAAAGGACAATTTTACGCTGTTTCAAGATAATGCGCTACTGTTAAAGGCACTTGCATACGAATATGAGGCGCAAGAACGCTTTAAAAAAGCCAACGAAACTTATAAGAGTATTTTTATTCTAAGACCTAAATACGCTCAAAGTTATTTGGACTTGGCCAATAGCTATAGGGATATTCAAGATTACAAGCAGGCAGCGGCTATATATTCCCGTTTTGATTATTTGGTAGGCCAAGCCTTAATAGAGAAAGACACTATTGATTTTGAAACCATTATGGAGCGGGAATTCAACAATTTATTGGCATTGAAGAAAACAAGTTTGATTGATGAAGAAAACTTGAGTTCGGTTTACGTAGCTGAGGAAGAATACAAGGGTACCCGATTGGTTTTTGAATGGAATGACAGTCATGCTGAATTTGATTTACAGTTTGTAAATCCGGGGAAACAATATTTTATATGGAACTATAATTTAATTGAAAATTCAGAAGCTATAAATAGACACCAGCGTTTTGGCTATAATATTAAAGAGTACCTTTTAGATAACTCGTTGCCTGGAAACTGGGGAGTGAATGTAAAATATTACGGAAATAAGAGTTTGACACCAACCTATTTAAAAGCTACAGTTTATTATAATTATGGTACCAACGCACAACGCAAAGAAACCAAGGTTTTTAAACTGACCTTAAAGGATGTAAACCAACAACTCTTTAATTTACAGGTGAGCGGTGCCATCACGGCTAATTAGTAGCTATTAATCGCCAGTCTCAAGTATCCTGAAAATAATATGTGGTGTCGTTGGTGGTTGTTATAAATTGATATGATGAAGAGCAATAGCATAGTTTTTGTAATGTCACTTCGCGCCATAGGTCAGATGAAGGCACCGGGTGCCTACCATACAACGAACAAAACGTACCCAATGAATACAGGTTATTTAGAGAAGTAGTCAAACCCGAAAAAGTTTTAAGAAGTAGGGTTTTAATAGCTATTTATCGAGGGAACAAGTTTGATAGAAAGCGTAAAAAAGATACCCTAGGAAAAATATGAAAATTAAGAAGACATGCAGTGTTCGCCAAATAAAGACATCCTGATTTTGGAATAGAACATGGTGCGGCTTATCGATAAAAACATATTTTGCGAAGTCTTTAAAACGTAGATGGTTTTTTTTGAAGGGGACTAAATGACACACATGTCAAACAGAATTAAAATTTAGATAAAAAATGAAGAATTTATTAGTGCTTTTTGTTTTTTGTTTCATAGGTGGTGCCTTGTCTGCCCAAAAAGATTTTAAAGGCCGCGTCATTGACGCCGCAACCAAAGAACCCATACCTTATGTCAATATTGGTATCGTTGACGCTGGGGTAGGAACGGTAAGTGATGAAGAAGGTTTATTTCACTTATATCTTGATCCCTCAAAATATAACGCTACCGCAAAAGTACTTTTTTCAGCTTTGGGGTATGAAACCTACTACAAACCTGTTTCCTCAATTAAAAAGGTATTTAATGAGTATCCTGAAATTCTATTAAAGCCTTCCTTAATGGAACTGAACGAAGTGGTTGTTTCCAATAAAGGGGAGCGATTTATTCCCGATAAAATTGGTTATCGAAATTATGGCGAAGAAAATTTTGGTTATTGGAAAGATAACATCGCCTTGGGTGGTGAGCTAGCTACCCGAATCATTGCTAAAGATGGATTAAGGCGATTGGATAAATTTGAATTTGAAGTATGGCATAATCCATCTGATAGTCTTTTATTACGGGTCAATATTTATGATGACGATGGAACGATTGGTAGGCCTGGAACGAATTTAAACACTTCTGGTAAAAGCATTACTTGTGTCGTTAAAAAAGATGCTAAAAATATACGGGTTGATTTAACTCCCTATGATATTTACGTAAATAATGATTTTATGATTTCGCTTGAGCTGCTTCAGGTGTATGGCGAAACCGAGTTGGGACTTATTTTAGCTGCAGCCACAAATCAATATGGGTCTTTTAGAAAGTACTCCAGTCAAGACAAATGGGAAAAGCTATCAGAAACCAACATGGCTTATTTTGTCGAATCGTCCCTTATGGTCAAAGAAAAAGTTGCCCAACGCTTTGAAAAAAAGAAGGCTAAAATAGAGAAGAAACAACGAATGGTTTCTGGTTTTGCAATTCTCAGGGGTAAAATGCTCAAAGATGTTTCGGTATTCAATAACAGCACAAAAGAAGCAGTTACCACTGATGAAAAAGGCCGATACACCATCCCCGCAGATAAAAATGATATTCTATCTTTTACCGCTAAGGGCTTAAAAGATATTCATTTAAAGGTTTCAGATAAACCTACGATGAACGCTGTAATGAAAGAAGCCAGCAACTAGATTTTATACCTGTAGAATCCCCAAATTGAACTGTTTCTCTATTGGGGCACGGTTGGCAGCATCAATGCCAATAGAGATCCATTTTCTAGTATCCAAGGGGTCTATGATGGCATCAGTCCATAAGCGTGCTGCCGCATAATAAGGCGAAACTTGATTGTCATAACGATTTTTGATGGTATCAAATAATTCCTTTTCCTTTTCTGCGCTAATCTTTTCGCCTTTTTTCTCTAAAGAAGCTTTTTCAATTTGCAATAATACTTTTGCAGCAGAATTTCCGCTCATCACCGCTAACTCAGCACTTGGCCATGCCACAATCAATCTGGGGTCATAAGCCTTGCCGCACATGGCGTAGTTGCCGGCGCCATAGCTGTTACCTATTACAATTGTAAATTTTGGAACAACGGAATTGCTCACTGCGTTTACCATTTTAGCCCCATCTTTAATGATGCCACCGTGCTCACTTTTACTACCTACCATAAAACCTGTTACGTCTTGTAAAAAGACCAATGGAATTTTCTTTTGGTTGCAATTGGCAATGAATCGCGTCGCCTTATCGGCAGAATCGGAATAAATAACACCGCCAAATTGCATTTCGCCTTTGCCGTTCTTCACAACTTTACGCTGATTGGCAACAATACCAACAGCCCAGCCATCTATACGGGCATAACCCGTTAAAATCGTTTTGCCATAATCTTCTTTGTATTGCTCAAAATCGGAATCATCAACTAGTCGCTTTATGATTTCGAGCATATCATATTGGTCAGAGCGAGAACCGGGAAGAATTCCATAAATTTCTTCTTCCTTTTCTTTCGGCTTGGAGGGTGTTATCCTATTATAACCCGCAGTATCAAAATCCCCGATTTTGCCTAAAATATTTTTTATGGTATCCAAGGCATCCTTATCATCTTTGGCTTTATAATCGGTAACTCCGCTAATTTCACAATGGGTAGTGGCACCACCTAAGGTTTCATTATCAATACTTTCTCCAATAGCTGCTTTGACCAAATAACTACCGGCTAAAAAAATACTTCCGGTTTTATCTACAATTAAAGCCTCATCGCTCATAATAGGCAAATAAGCTCCACCAGCGACACAGCTGCCCATAACTGCCGAGATTTGGGTGATGCCCATACTGCTCATTACCGCATTGTTTCTAAAGATACGTCCAAAGTGTTCTTTATCAGGAAAAATCTCGTCTTGCATGGGCAAGTATACCCCAGCACTGTCAACTAAATAAATTATGGGAAGTTTATTTTCTATAGAAATTTCTTGTGCGCGCAAGTTTTTCTTTCCGGTAATCGGAAACCAAGCCCCTGCTTTTACGGTAGCATCATTGGCAACAACAATACATTGTTTGCCTTGTACATATCCAATTATGATGACCACACCACCAGAGGGACAACCGCCATGCTCTTCATACATACCATCACCTGCAAAACCGCCAATTTCAATACTGTCACTATCGGTATCAAGTAAATAGGCTATACGCTCCCTTGCGGTCATTTTGCCTTTTGCGTGATGCTTCTCAATTCGGTTTTTTCCACCACCGAGCTTTACTTTCGCAAAGCGGTTTCTTAGTTCTGATACTTTTAGCTTATTTTGGTCTTCGTTTTTGTTGAACTTCAGGTTCATGGAATACGTAATTTATGGGTTTAAAGATAAGCACTAATACGGATTAATAAAGCACTATGAAAAGTAAGATAAAATGGGGTATTGTAGGGCCTGGTAAAATTGCTCACGAATTTGCAAATGATTTAAAATTGATAGCTGATGCAGAACTAGTTGCAGTGGCGTCTAGAAATAGGGAGCGTGCCGTGGCATTTGCAAAGACCTATGAAATTCCTCAAGTGTTTGATTCGTATGAAGCCCTCTTTGAGAGTGATAGTGTAACGGTACTCTACATTGCTACACCACACGTTTTTCATAAAGATTTGGCAATTGCGGCAATGAAAGCCGGTAAACATGTGCTATGTGAAAAGCCCCTAGGTATCAACGCTGGTGAAGTTGAAGAAATGATAACAGCAGCGAAAGAAAATGGAGTTTTTTTAATGGAAGCGCTATGGTCCCGTTTTAATCCTACTATTAAAAAAGTAAAGCAGTTAACAGAAGAAGGTAAGCTTGGCGACTTAAAATATATTAATGCAGATTTTGCATTTTATGCCTTGGATAGGCCAATGGAATCAAGATTGTTTAATTTAGATTTAGCGGGTGGCACCTTATTGGATATTGGCATTTACCCCGTTTTTCTTGCGTATCTTTTGTTGGGAAAACCAAAAAGAATAGAGGCGATTTCAAATTTCAATGAAATAGGAACGGAGATAATGACCTCAATTATTTTTCAGTATGACAGTGCCCATGCGGTTCTTAACAGTAGTCTTGCCAATGAGTCCAGAATGAGTGCCGAAATATCGGGGACAAAAGGGAGTATTACGCTAGAACCAAGATTTCATGAAACCCAAGGCTATTCTTTGAATATCAATAATGAAAGTGAAGTGGTAAAACTACCTACAGAGGGTAGAGGTTACACTCATGAAATTAGAGCGGTAAATAACTGTTTAAGAGCAGGTAAGCTTGAAAGTTCTCTGTGGTCGCATCAAGATAGTTTAAATCTAATATCCTTGTTAGATGCTATTAGAGAAAAAACAGGGGTTCGTTTTCCGTTTGAACGTTAATTCATAGTTATTGATTGTACATTTTTTACGATATTTGGTTTTACAGAAATAAGGTAGTTATGGGAATGAATAAGAATACTGTTTTGGCTTGGGCAACCTTCATTATGATTTTTGTAGGTATCGGAACCATTGCGCTTGGGGCATTTAAATATGATGAGGTGGCCGGTTGGGGTTTTGCATCCGTTGGCGTTGGTTTTTTAGCTGTTGCTTGGGTTTTTAATGCCTTAAAAGGACGTGTTTAAGATTCGTATCGGACCAAGCTTTTTCTTCAACTAATCATTTATTTAATATTCTAGAA
>CAYGUO010000070.1:0-14848 GCA_964353095.1 uncultured Flavobacteriaceae bacterium
AAGCTGTAAGGAGAGACTCGTCTCGGAGTTTATGCTGAGCGCAGTCGAAGTACCCGCACAAATAAAAAAAAATCGCATAGATGAGAAGCTTTTTTATTTAAGAATGTTTGTACTTTTTAAAATGATGGTGTTAGTTTCACTTGTTGTACCAAAATCATCCTGAGTTAACCTATTAATACGAGAATCACTTCGAAATTTTTGGAAAACTATATTCTTATGTTAATCTTTCCTAAAAAATATTATTGTTTATCATTTTATTATAAATTGTTAAACAAAAAAAATATGAAACCTTCAGCAATGGGCATGGTAGCCTTTACTACCTTTTTACTGGTGCTTGTCACAATTATGGTAAGTATGAATTTTCCTTTTAATTGGGTGTTTTATCTGACCGTATTTGGTCAAGTAATGATTGTTTATATGGTGTATAAAGTGCTTACCGATAAGTACACTACCGATAAAACTTTTGAAGATTTTTATGAAGACAACCCTATTGGCGGGCAAGATTAGGCTTGCACCATCTCTTTTTCTTGAGTTCTTTTTTTGGTTACTTCCATTCCTAATTCAGGAATGACCAACAGCGGAATTTGCGTATGAAAAGCGGCACGCTTCACTATAGGTTCCCTTGTCATGCGCTCCATGTAGCTATGTTGATAATTTAGCATGGCTAAAAGGTGAATGTCCAATTCCTCTGAAAAAACCTCCAAGGTTTGTGAAACAGAATTTAATTCAGATACAGTATGTACATAATGTTCGATGTCGATAAAATATTTTCTAAGCATATTCAGGTTGAATAGCTGTAACTCTGTTAAGGCTTTTATTTCATATTGAACATGTACAATTCTAACCGTAGCATTAAAGGTTTTTGCCAGTTCAATCATGGGTAATAGTTCAGAAATGGTGTAGAACCGATTAAAATCTGTGGCAAACGCAATTTCGGAAGGGGCGCAAAAATCAAAATGTTGAGGAATGACCAATACGGGACATTTTTCGCTGGACTTGATAATACGCACGGTATTACTGCCCATAAAAACCTCGTCCATACCCGAAGCTCCTTTGGTACCTACTACGATTAAATCAATGGAGTAGGTGTCAACCACGTCTTTTACCTCATCCACTAATAAATTGAATGACGAGACGGCTTCAAAACTATGTTTATCGTTATTAAAGGTCGTTTGAATGCGCGATATTGTTTTGAGCAACCCATTTTCTGAGTTGCTACGAATAGCGTCCTCTATTTTGACGCCGTCAATGATAGGTGCCATAAACCTACTGCTAGGTATCACTGGCGTGTAGGTATTCAACAGAAAGAACTCACACTCCTCATTGATGAATAGTTGCATGGCATACGAAATAGCATTCCAAGCGTTTTCTGAAAAATCTGTGGGTATCAATATCCGTTTCATCTCTTTTAACTTTAAGATGAGGTAAAATTACCGCCAGATTGGTAGTGATACTATGATATATATCAGGTTTTCAAAAAGAAAGTAAAAATAGAGGCTAAGAACTGATGGCTTAAAACCCTTCCGCTAAATCTTTGAGTTTACGTTCGTCTTTGATACCGATCTGTTTGCCAGAAGTATGAATCAATCCTTTCTTCTTGAATTCGGAAATAATTCTAATGGCCGACTCCGTAGCCGTACCTACTACATTGGCGATGTCTTCACGGGAGAGGGTAAGTTTTAAAAACCCTTCTTCGGTTTCGCCAAAATTATTTTTAAGATATAAAAAAGCTTCAGCGATACGTTGTTTTACGGTTTTTTGAGACATGTTTACAATAACGTCATCGGCCTCTTTTAAATCGTGAGCCATGTGACGAAGCACCTCCATGGTGAAATTAGGATTCTTATGAAGTGTTGTGGCTATACTATCTTTTGGTATAAAACAGACTTCCATATCACTTACCGCAACCGCAGATAAGTTTGATGTTTCTTCGGAAATAATGGCGCGTTGCCCCATAACTTCGCCCTTTGTTGCCAGTTTTACAATCTGATCTTTACCGTTGGGACTCAGTTTTGACAGTTTGGAAACTCCATTACGAACGCAGTACACTCCATTTAGTTTCTCACCTTCCTCAAATAAAGGCTCACCCTTTTTAACGGTTTTATAAGTTTTAGAATCTGAAACTTTTTTAAGCTCTTCTTTGCTCATAGCCCGAAGCGAGTTAAACTGCCTCACTATGCAATTTTCACATCTTGTATCCATGCTCTTAAATTTACAGTTTATATTGTAAAAAAAAACTACAATTTTTTAGCTTTCGTCAAATCAGTTCTTGTAATCTTTCTTTGGATAATAAAATGATTTCTCTTCGCTTAACGGTCAGGAGGTCTTTGTCTTTAAATTTTGCTAGCAGATTAATAATATATTCTTGTGAAGTGCCTAAGACTGAGGCCATATCTTCCCGTTTAATCTTTAGTAGAATTTTCCCCGTTTCATCTTGACCGTACTTTTCAGCAAGATATAGCAGTAAACTTGCCAAACGTTGTTTTATCCCTTTATGGGAACAAAATATGATACGGGTATGCTCATTGGTATTGATGTCTTCAATCAATGCGTTTAATAAATCATTACAGAACTCAGTATTTGATTTTAGGTTTTCTAAAATACCATCTTTATCTATACAACAAAGTTTGGTTTCTGTTAAGGTGGTGGCAGATACTTTTGCCCCTCGGTTTGATAATATAGCGCGTTTGCCCATAATATCACCCTGGCCTAAAAACCTTAAAATATGCTCTTGGCCAGCGTTGTCAACCGTACTGAATTTACAGGCACCTTCTTTTATACAATAAAGCTTGTTCAGATGTTGATTTTCCGTAAATACAACACTGCCTTTAGGTAATGTAATGGACTCTGAACTTGCTAATATCTTTTCAAGTGCTTTGTTGTCTAAAGATTTGAAATCTCGAAGTTGTTTTGCTCGTATTTGAGAACATTTTTCCATATCCCAAAGGTAATTTATGGTCTTTTCCAAAAAGCTGACATATGTCATGTTTTAAGCTTGTAAGGTGTTTGATCTTTGTAAAAGGTATAATGCAAATGTAGATTAGGTATGGATAACTGTTACCATTGTGGTGATGATTGTGATAAAAATAGTATCAGTTTTGATGAACGGCTCTTTTGTTGTAACGGTTGTAAAACGGTTTATGAGATTTTCAGCACGAATAATCTTTCCTATTATTATGATTTAGAAAAAACTGCAGGTGCTTCGCCCATTGAAGTTCAGGGCAAGTATGACTATTTGACGAATACTGATATCACTTCAAAATTGGTTGAATTTGATGAAGAGGGAATTCAGGTAACGAACTTACTGATTCCTCATATTCATTGTAGTTCTTGTATTTGGGTGTTGGAAAATTTGAACCGCTTGCACCCATCCATTAAAAATGCCCAAGTAGATTTTCCTAAGAAAAAGGTACGCATTACGTATGCAACAGAGCAGTTTTCATTAAAAGAACTGGTTGTTTTATTGGCCAAAATTGGATACGAACCGCGTATATCCCTAGATGATTACACTCAAAACAAGCCGAACGTAGACCGCAGTCTTATTTATAAATTAGGCGTGGCAGGTTTTGCCTTTGGTAATGTGATGTTGTTGTCATTTCCGGAGTATTTTGAGGTAAACGAATATTGGTTAGACCAATATAAATTTGTGTTTCGTTGGCTGATGTTCGCATTTTCGCTTCCTGTTATATTTTATGCGGCCAATAATTATTTTATCGCTGCTTTTAAAGGATTGCGTTCAAAGATGCTGAATATTGATGTGCCTATTGCCTTAGGTATTTTAGCATTGTTTATTAGAAGTACGGTTGATATTGTTTTTGATTTTGGTTCAGGTTTTTTTGATAGCTTGACAGGCCTGGTTTTTTTCTTGTTGATAGGGAGGTTCTTTCAGCAAAAAACCTACGGCTTTTTGTCATTTGAACGTGATTATAAATCGTATTTCCCCATTGCGGTCTCTAAAATAAGAACTGATGGTACTGAAGATAATATTCAAATATATGAGGTAAAAGCTGGTGACCGGCTTTTGATTCGCAATCAAGAGATTCTACCGGTAGATTGTATATTGCTTTCGGGTGAAGCTCAAATAGATTATAGTTTTGTAACCGGTGAATCACAGGCAGTTCAAAAAACTTCTGGAGATCGTCTTTTCGCAGGTGGTAGGCAGCAAGGAGGATTATTGCAGGTTGAGGTCTTAAAATCGGTTTCGCAGAGTTACCTTACCCAATTGTGGAGTAATGCTGCCTTTTCCAAAAATAAAGCTTCACATTTTCAAAGTATTACCGATCGTATTGGTAAGCGTTTTACCCTTGCAGTGTTGACCATTGCTTTTGTAGCAACTGCTTTTTGGCTGTACCATGACCCTAGTAAGGCCATGAATGTATTTACGGCAGTATTAATAATTGCCTGTCCCTGCGCTATTGCTCTGGCTGCGCCATTTACCTTAGGCAATATGCTCCGCATTTTTGGCAAGAACAAATTTTATGTAAAAGACACCAATACCATTGAAAGGTTGGCGCAAATAAACACTACGATTTTTGATAAGACGGGTACGCTAACATCCTCTTCAGAAAATACCATTTATTACGAGGGTATTGCCCTTACTGATGAAGAAGCCTCTTTGTTGAAGAATACCCTTAGGGCGTCCAATCATCCTCTAAGTAGGTCTTTGTACAATATTTTAAAAAGTAACGATATTCATACTCTTGATGCTTTTGAAGAAGAAACGGGCAAAGGTGTTTCGGGCACTTTGGATGAGCATAGTATCAAGGCCGGTTCTTCAAACTTCGTAGGTAATCTAGATAAGGAAAGGTCATTGGATACCGCTGTTCATATAAGTGCCGATGAGAGTTATAAGGGTCGTTTTGTTTTTAAGAATAGATACCGTGAAGGGCTTGGAACCTTGTTCGAGCAACTTTCAAAAAAAATGTCTTTGGTCGTACTTTCCGGTGATAACGAGGGTGAACGTCAAAAATTAGAAAATATATTGCCATTCCCAATTCCAATGTCGTTTAATCAAAAGCCAGAAAACAAACTTGAGTTTGTGAAAAACCTTCAAGTCAAAAGAAAGGTGGCAATGGTAGGTGATGGGTTGAACGATGCGGGGGCACTGGCACAAAGTGATGTGGGTATTGCGGTATCAGAAAATATCAATGTGTTTTCCCCGGCTTGTGATGCCATTTTAGATGCTTCAAGGTTAACGCTGCTCCATAATTTTTTCAAACTTTCAAGACAATCGATAACCATTATAAAAGCAAGTTTTATACTATCGCTGTGTTACAATATTATAGGACTCTATTTTGCCGTAACAGGACAGTTAAAGCCAGTAGTGGCAGCTATTTTAATGCCCTTAAGTTCAATAAGTATTGTGGTGTTTACGACCCTGGCAACAAATTATTTAGGAAGACGATTAAAATAACAAAACCTGATAAATGTCATTTTTTATAGAATTGTATCGATTTAATTTTACCATCAAATTCAGGTAGGTATGAGTGTGATTTATGTGTTACTGGCCATCAGTATATCTATTGCTTTGGTCTTTTTTCTTGTATTTGTGTTTTCCGTTAAGAAAGGGCAATATGATGATGCATATACACCTTCGGTACGAATGCTATTTGAAGATGAGCTCATTGAGCCAACAACTAGTAATAATAACAACCAAAATAAAAGTCAAACTGAATAATTATGGAAGTACAGCAGTTTCAATACGATAATAAAATCGTACAAAAATTTCTCTATGCCACCATGCTTTGGGGCGTTGTGGGAATGGTAGTTGGGCTATTGTTGGCCTTTATGTTTTTATTTCCAAACTTAACCGATGGAATCTCATGGTTGAGTTTTGGACGTTTAAGGCCATTGCATACCAACGCGGTGATTTTTGCCTTTGTGGGCAATGCCATTTTTGCAGGAATTTATTATTCGTTGCAGCGCTTGTTAAAAGCAAGAATGTTCAATGATGTTTTGAGTAACATTAATTTCTGGGGATGGCAATTGATTATCGTTGCAGCAGCAATTACCTTGCCTTTAGGGTATACCTCGTCAAAAGAATATGCAGAGTTAGAATGGCCTATTGATATTGCCATCGCAGTAGTCTGGGTAATTTTTGGATGGAACATGATCGGTACTATCTTAAAAAGGCGCCAACGTCATTTGTATGTTGCGGTTTGGTTTTATCTAGCAACATTTGTAACGGTTGCCGTGCTTCATATCTTCAATAGTTTAGCGCTACCTGTTGGTGTTTTAAAAAGTTATTCGGTTTACGCTGGGGTGCAAGATGCCTTAGTGCAATGGTGGTATGGGCATAATGCTGTCGCATTCTTTTTAACGACACCGTTTTTAGGCTTAATGTATTATTTTGTGCCGAAAGCAGCCAATCGACCAGTATATTCATATCGACTTTCCATAGTTCACTTTTGGTCTTTGATTTTTATTTATATCTGGGCAGGGCCACACCATTTATTATATTCTGCTTTGCCTGATTGGGCCCAGAATTTAGGAGTGGTGTTCTCCATTATGCTCATTGCTCCTTCTTGGGGTGGTATGATAAACGGATTGTTGACTTTAAGAGGTGTATGGGATAAGGTTCGTTCTGATGCTACCTTAAAATTTATGGTCGTTGCAATTACCGGTTATGGCATGGCCACTTTTGAAGGGCCAATGCTTTCCCTTAAAAACGTAAATGCGATTGCCCACTTTAGTGACTGGATTATTGCGCACGTTCACGTAGGAGCACTGGCTTGGAACGGTTTCTTGACTTTTGGTATGATTTATTACTTGGTTCCAAAAATGTGGAAAACTACGTTACATTCCAAAGGATTGGCAAACCTTCACTTTTGGATAGGTACTTTAGGAATCATTCTTTATGCCTTACCAATGTATGTGGCCGGATTTACACAAGCCTTAATGTGGAAAGAATTTAACCCGGACGGGAGTTTGGTTTATGGTAATTTTTTAGAAACCGTTCAGCAAATTATTCCAATGTATTGGATGCGCGCTATTGGTGGCACCATGTTCATTGTAGGGATGCTGATTATGGTGTACAACGTAATCATCACCATTAGAAAAGGGAGTGCCATTACCGATGAGTTGGCTGAAGCGCCAGCTTTAGCAAGAGTTTCTAAAAAGAGAGTTGCGGGAGAAACCTTTCATACTTGGTTAGAAAGAAAACCAGTGCAATTAACGCTTTTAGCGACAGTTGCTATTTTAATTGGAGGTGTCATTCAAATTGTCCCTACAATTCTAGTGAAATCTAATATTCCTACTATATCTAGTGTAAAACCTTATTCGCCATTAGAGTTGGAAGGCAGGGACTTGTATATAAGAGAAGGCTGTGTAGGCTGTCACTCGCAAATGATACGTCCGTTCCGTAGTGAAGTAGAGCGTTATGGTGAATATGCAAAAGCAGGTGAATTTGTTTACGATCACCCATTCCTTTGGGGCAGTAAACGTACAGGGCCAGATTTGCTTAGAATTGGCGGAAAATATTCAGATAATTGGCATTTAAACCATATGTATGACCCACAGAGTACCTCTTCAGGATCTATAATGCCTGCGTACCAATGGTTGGTTACCAGCGAGCATGATCGTAGTGGTGTTGAAGCTAAAATGCAAGCAATGGTAAGTCTGGGAGTTCCTTATACTGCCGAAGAAATTGCAAGTGCACAGCAATCTATGGCAGCACAAGCCGAAAGAATTGAAAAGAACTTATATAGTGACCCTGAGTTTGCAAGAACTTACGAAGCAGATAAAAAGTACGCTCAAGAAAATGGAGAAGAATTTATTGAGATGCGTAATCGTGAAATAGTTTCTATGATAGCTTATTTACAGCGATTGGGTACGGATATCAAAGTGAAAAATGCAGATGGATTACTGTCTGAAAATAAAGGTGAGAATTGAGAATAAATTCTTTAGAATTCAAATTTGAAAGGAAATAATAACCCGCGAACAGTTTAGTCTAATATCTAAGAGCATAGCGGTCTAAAATCTATAAAAAACGATGTTGAAATTTGTAAAAAGCCATATGGAAAGTATCGACGGGATTGCAACCTATCCCATGATATCGCTACTGATTTTCTTTGTGTTTTTCTCCCTGCTATTTTGGTGGGTGTTTACCGCAAGCAAATCTCATATAAAAGAAATGGGCGAATTGCCTTTAGATAACGATAACCAACAAAATAACTAAGATTATGTTTACTAGAACTCCATGGTGGATTCGTATCCCAGTATTATTTTTCTTAGTCTTCGGACTTATGGAATATTTTATTGACTCAGGGGTACAGCCTGCAATAATTAAATATCCAATAACACAGTTCTTTTTATTGATGGTGTTATTGTTGTTAATTGCTATTGAACTTATTTTAAAAGCGATTGAAACTGTTATGTTCAAAACCTTGTCGCCAGAAGCACAAGAACGTTATTTAGCCAGTAAGGATAAAAAATGGGAATGGAAATGGGGCAAAGAAATGTATGCCAAATTGACCAAATCCAAAACCATTGAGAAAGAAGGTGAGATTATATTGGACCATAATTATGATGGTATTCGTGAGTTGGACAACGTATTACCACCGTGGTGGGTGTATATGTTCTATGCGACCATACTTTTTGCAGTAGTTTATTTGGTTCGTTTTCATATTGCAGGTGACTATACCCAATCTATTGAATATGAACAAGAAGTTGCAGCGGCGAAGCTAGAAATTGAAGAGTATAAAAAGACGGCAAAGAACTTAGTGGATGTCAATACGGTTGAATTATTGACTGACGCTTCTGATTTGAGTGCAGGTAAAAAAATTTTTGAAGTAAGTTGTGTGGCCTGTCACATGGCAGATGGCGGCGGCGGTATTGGACCTAACCTAACCGATGCCAATTGGATTTTAGGTGGTGGTATCAAAAATGTTTTTAATACTATTTCAGAAGGTGGTCGTGATGGAAAAGGTATGGTTGCTTGGAAACAGAGTTTAAAACCGTTGGAAATGGCACAGGTAGCCAGTTATGTGCTGCAGTTTGAGGGTACGACTCCGGCAAATCCGAAAGCAGCAGAGGGTGAGGTTTGGGTAAATCCAGATGCACCAGTGGAAGAAGATTCTGAAGAGGCTCCCGTAGAGCAAGTTTCCGATTCTACTACCGTTGCTATGAATTAATGCAGTTGCTTATTAGCCCTATAAAAAAATACACTAAGCGCAGTTCAAGTAAAAAGTATACTAAGAAGGAAAGAGCAAAGAGGCATGGACGATAATTTTAGAGATTCCATAGGTACGATAAATGCAGAGGGCAATAGGGCTTGGATATTTCCTAAAAAACCGAAGGGTCGTTTTTACGAGTATCGTAAATATGTAAGTTATACCTTACTAATATTTCTGTTTGCCTCCCCTTTTCTAAAGATAAACGGGCATCAGTTTTTGCTTTTTAACGTATTGGAGCGCCGTTTTAATATTTTCGGTTTTCCCTTTTGGCCACAAGATTTTCATTTGGTGGTCATCTCCATGATTGCGGGAATTATTTTTGTAGCACTTTTTACAGTGGCGTATGGTCGTATTTTCTGCGGATGGATGTGTCCACAAACTATTTTTATGGAAATGGTTTTCCGTAGGATAGAGTATTGGATTGATGGCGATAGGGGTGCACAAATACGATTGGACAAATCACCTTGGAATGCTAAAAAGATTAGAAAAAGAATGCTTAAATGGGCAGTCTTTTTTATCATATCATTTTTAATAGCCAATGTTTTCTTGGCCTATTTAATCGGAAGTGATAAGCTCATTCAATATATTACTGACGGTCCATTGAACCATTTAGGTACCATGATTCCGCTATTGATTTTTACAGCGGTATTCTATTTTGTTTTTGCTTGGTTTCGTGAGCAAGTATGTATAATTGCTTGTCCTTACGGGCGTATGCAAGGGGTTTTGTTAGACGATAAATCAATCGTGGTGACGTATGACCATAAGCGTGGTGAAGCTGAAAACGGGCGTAAAAAATTTAGAAAAAGTGAAGACCGTGAAGCTTTGGGTCATGGTGATTGTATTGATTGTTTTCAATGTGTAAATGTTTGCCCTACTGGTATTGATATTCGTAATGGTACGCAGTTAGAATGTGTGAATTGCACTGCCTGTATTGATGAGTGCGATGATATCATGGAAAAAATTGACAAGCCAAAAGGATTGATTCGATATGCCAGTGAAGATGAAATAAATAATAAAACCAAGTTCAAATTTACCGCTAGAATGAAAGGGTATACTGCGGTTTTAGGCATTTTAATTACCGTTTTAATCGGTATGTTATTTTTAAGAAACGAGTTGGAGGCCAGTATTTTTAGATTGCCCGGTCAGTTGTACGAGCGAAAGGTAGATAATGTTATTAGTAATGTATACACCTATAAATTAGTAAATAAAACCGTGGAAGATGTGGAAGATGTCAACTTCAAGTTGCTATCGCATAAAGGTGAAATCAAGATGGTTTCCCAAGATAGCTTTATTGTAGAAGCTGAAAAGCGGGCAGAGGGCACCTTGTTTATTGAAATAAATGCAGCCGCGTTAAATGGTGATAAAGACAAACTTGAAATTGGTATTTATAGTAAAGATAAATTGATAGAAACTACGGTAACCCAATTTTTGGCACCTAGGAGTTATAATTAGGCCCCCTATCCCCCAAAGGGGGGAATTTTAAGGTGAGCTTTTGAAAGATAAGGATGGTATAAATAACAATTGACCATCATAAAATTGCGCAAGTAACATTGCATTTAGCATAGGGTATCAAACCTCGAGCATCAAAAAAAGAAAAATTATGAAAATTAACTGGGGAACAGGTATTGTGTTATCATTCATCGCTTTTATAGCGTTCATTCTCTACTTTGTCGTAAGAATGAGTATTGATTATCGAGCCAATCATGATTTGGTGACCGATGATTATTACAAAAAAGAACTTGCGTATCAGGCTGAGATCGATGCTGAAAAATCTGCAAGTGCAAACAATGCCAACCTAGAAATTAAAAAGACGCCTAAAGGTTTAGCGGTAATTTTCCCTGAAGGTTTTGAATCAAAAGATATCACCGGTAAGGTGTCCCTATATAGACCGTCGAACAAGCATTTGGATTTTGACTTTCCTATAAGTTTGTCCAAAACACATTTGCTCATACCTGACAATAGCTTGCTAGACGGTCGCTGGGACATTACCATTAAATGGAATTATAAAGGTAAAGCCTTTCTACATAAAGAGAAATTAATTTACTAATACAATCGGTTTATGCTATTGTCAGCATTGGTGTTGGGTTTTTTAGGTTCGCTGCATTGCCTAGGCATGTGTGGCCCCATCGCTTTTATGCTTCCACTTGACAGAAATAGCAAGACTAGGAAACTAGGGCAATTGGGGCTATATCATCTTGGTAGGGCATTTGCCTATGGCTCTCTCGGACTTGTTTTTGGTTTTGTTGGTAAAGGCTTGTACCTCTTCGGGTTTCAACAAAAACTTTCTATTGCAATAGGCCTTATTATGATATTGCTTGTTCTTGTACCCAGCAAATACTTCAAAAATATCAGTATTACCAAACCAGTTTACAGTCTTATTGCAAGGGTAAAATCAAAATTAGGTACTGCATTACAGAAACGTACGCCAGATACTTTTTTAACTATTGGTTTTTTAAACGGATTCTTGCCTTGTGGCTTGGTTTATATGGCCCTATTGGGTGCGATTGCCATGGGTAATCCACTTTATGGAGCATTGTATATGGTTTTATTTGGATTAGGAACTGTTCCTTTAATGACAACAGCGGTGCTTTTTAGCGGACTGCTAAAAGGTGGTGCAAAGCGTACGGTCAAAAAATTGATTCCTGTTTTTGTTGTTTTGGTCGGGGCATTGTTTATCGTCAGAGGATTAGGATTAGGTATTCCTTATGTTTCTCCTAAAGCACCAGCAACAACGGAGATAGCTTCAAGTGAAATGGACTGTCATTAGCGAATTGGCTAAAGAATCGGATTGAGGTACAAGTCATTTTTGCTAGTTAAAGTAGAACTGACTTTTAAATTTATTGAAAATGAGAGTACAACAGATTTATACGGGATGCTTAGCACACGCTGCTTATTATCTAGAAAGTAATGGTGAAGCCGCAATTTTTGACCCCTTGCGCGAAGTGCATTCGTATATAGATAGGGCAGCCCATGATCAAGCAGAGATTAAATATGTTTTTGAAACGCATTTTCATGCCGATTTTGTGAGTGGTCATCTTAACCTGAAACAGGAAACTGGGGCAACCATCGTTTTTGGTCCTACCGCTTCACCTGATTATGAAGCTTTGATAGCAGTGGATGGTCAAGAATTCACCGTTGGGGATTATACTATTAGAGCTATACATACTCCTGGGCATACCATGGAAAGTACTACCTATTTGCTCATTGATGAGAATGGGAAAGAACATGGGTTAATTACAGGTGACACCTTGTTCATTGGTGATGTAGGGCGACCAGATTTAGCGCAACATCTGGTTTCAGAGCTCACAGAAGAAAAACTGGCCGGTCATCTATTCGATTCACTACGAAATAAAATTATGCCACTTTCCGACCATCTTATTGTCTATCCCAACCATGGGGCAGGTTCTGCATGTGGTAAAAAGATGAGTATGGAAACTACCGATACTTTAGGGCATCAAAAGAAAACAAATTATGCCTTACGTGCAGATATGACCAAAGAAGAATTCATTAATGAGTTGTTGGACGGCCTTACATCGCCACCAGCATATTTTCCTCAAAATGTTTTGATGAACATTAATGGGTACGATAGTGCAGATGAGGTTATGGCGAGGGGTATGACCCCATTATCTGTTTTTAATTTTGAAGCAGTTGTTGAAGGTATGCATGCTCTGGTATTGGATACCCGTGATCCTGCAACCTTTGCAAAGGGTTTCATTCCCAATAGTATTAATATTGGACTCAATGGAAGTTTTGCCCAATGGGTAGGTGAAATGATTCCTGATGTCAAGCAAGAAATTGTGCTGGTCTGCGAACCTGGTACGCAAGCTGAAGCCGTAATGCGATTATCACGAGTAGGCTATGATTTTGCCTTGGGCTTTCTTGTAGGCGGATTTGATAGCTGGAAAGAGAGCGGTAAAAGCTATGATAAAATACTCCGTATCAGCGCTAAAGAATTTGAAGTTGCCTATGTTGATGAACGACCTTTGGTCATTGATGTTAGAAAGAAAACCGAGTTTGATGCCGAGCATGTTATTGGTGCTTTGAATATTCCATTAAACAAGATAAATGAACGGTTGGATGCATTTCCGGAGGACAAATCATTTGTTATGCATTGTGTTAGTGGTTATCGATCCATGATTGCAGCATCTATTCTAAAACAACGTGGCTGGCATAATTTTGTTGATGTTAGCGAGGGGTTTAACGGTATCAAAAAAAGAAAAATTGCTCTGTCAAAATTTGAAGAACCTAAATCATTACTATAAATGGAACACCAGATTGCCATTCAGAATCTAAAATGTGGCGGTTGTGCCAATAGTATCCTAAAACGATTGGATGGTATTGCAGGTATTTCCAATACATCGGTTTCTGTAGAAGATTCCCTAGTAACTTTTGATTGCCAGAACAAGGCGCATATTTTGCAGGCCGAAGAAGCTTTGCAATCGTTGGGATATCCTAAAGTAAATACAACCAATTCCATTGCGACAAAGGCCAAGTCGTTTCTAAGCTGCGGCATAGGTAGAATGTCGAATTAAAGGATTCCAGTCAAAATCTAATTACAAATTAAAAAATAAGAATAGTGAATATTGTATCTATTGAAGAAGCGGTAAAAATAGTTAAATCAGGTGATAGGGTTTTTTTTCAAGGTGCGGCAATGACGCCCAACGAACTCATAGATGGGCTATGTGACCGATATGAAGCTTTGGAAAGTGTTGAAATTATCTCCATACATACCGAAGGCGAAGCCAAGTACACACAAGTGCCTTACAATAAAACATTTCATTTGAACTCTTGTTTTGTTGGAGGCAATGTAAGAAGGTTGGTCAATACCCCAGCCGGGGATTATATTCCAATTTTTTTGAGTGAAATCCATTTGTTGTTTAAACAAAATATACTTCCGTTGGATGTTGCTTTTGTGCAAGTTTCCCCTCCTGATAAACACGGATATTGTTCTTTGGGTGTATCTGTTGATGTAGCCTTACCTGCCGTGCGAACGGCGAAGAAAATTATTGCTCAAATCAATCCGTCTGTTCCGAGAACGCATGGTACCGGTATTGTTCATGTTAATGAGATTGCATTCGCTGTTGAGGTCAATAGGCCTATTCATGAGCATGCACCAACAACCATTGCTGAAACAGAACAAAAGATTGGACAGCAGGTGGCTTCCCTGGTAGAGGATGGCGCTACGCTTCAAATGGGAATTGGAAGTATACCTGATGCGGTATTGGCGAATTTGGGTAATCATAGGGATTTAGGTATTCATACTGAAATGTTCTCTGATGGGGTATTGCCTTTATTGGAAAGTGGGGTCATCACTGGAAAGGAAAAAGCAGTAAAAAGAGGAAAAATAGTAAGTTGTTTTGCTGTAGGTTCTCGAAAATTATATGACTTTATTGATGACAATCCTATTTGTGATTTTAGGGATGCCGCCTATACTAACGACACGGCCAGAATTAGAAGAAATCCCAAAGTGACAGCCATTAATAGTGCCATTGAAATTGACCTTACGGGTCAAGTTTGTGCCGATACTATTGGTAGTTTCCAATTTTCGGGGGTTGGTGGCCAAATGGACTTTATTCGAGGAGCTTCATTATCCAATGGGGGAAAACCGATTTTTGACATGTCTTCAACAACCAAAAAAGGGATTTCTAAGATAACTCCGTTTCTAAAATCGGGTG
>CAYGUO010000071.1:0-12506 GCA_964353095.1 uncultured Flavobacteriaceae bacterium
CTGCCTTGGCAATGGCTAAAAAGTGTAATACCGCATTCGTGGAACCACCAAGCACCGTGATTAAACGTACTGCGTTTTCCAGTGATTTTCTTGTAATGATATCCAACGGCTTAATATCGTTTTCCAAAAGGTGCCTTAACGCTTTACCTGATAAAATACAGTCTTCTTTCTTTTCAGTTCCCGTTGCTGGGTTTGATGAATTATATGGAATTGCCATTCCTAAAGCTTCAATTGCTGAGGCCATGGTGTTTGCAGTGTACATCCCTCCGCACGCACCTGCACCAGGACAAGCATTCTGAATCACTGCCTTATAATCTTCTTCATTTAAGGTGCCGGCTACTTTTTCTCCCCAAGCCTCAAATGCAGAAACCACATCCAACTTTTTATCTTTTAGACATCCAGAAGCAATTGTTCCTCCATAAACTAAAACTGAAGGGCGGTTTAATCGAATCATCGCAATTAAGGCTCCCGGCATATTTTTATCGCAACCTACTACTGTTGCCAATCCATCATAGTTCATTGCCTGCACCACCGTTTCCATAGAATCAGCAATGATGTCCCTAGAAGGCAAAGAATAACGCATACCGTATGTGCCCATTGAGATTCCGTCACTAACACCAATGGTATTAAATATTAATCCAACTAAATCCGTTTCTTGAATACCTTGTTTTACATACTCAGAAAGGTCATTTAAATGCATATTACAAGGGTTGCCCTCATAACCTGTACTGCCAATACCTATAAATGGTTTTTTTAAATCTTCTTCCGTTAAACCAATTGCATAAAGCATAGCCTGTGCAGCTGGCTGTGTTGGGTCTTGGGTAACGTTTTTACTATGTTTATTCAGTTCCATTAAAATTGTATATCAGATTTTTGGTTGGCTTTGGACGTACTTTACTATTCAAAAATAATTTTTTCAAATAGCGAATCGTTTTAACAGTTTTCCCCAGTCTAAATTCATTTAAAATGATATCAACACAATTATTTGAAAATCAATATTTTAAGTGAATTTGAAATACCATATCCATTCCTTTTTAAAACCACTAAAAAAGATAGTTGGCTAGCCTAAACTCTGTTTACATTTTAATACTTTTGACGGCTATGGAAAAAACGGTAACCGAAGCAATACATCACAGGCGTTCTGTTCGCATTTTTAAGGAGGACATAGCCCTAGATTCTGAAAAAGTAAAACACTGTATTCACAATGCTACCCTAGCGGCTACGAGTAGTAATTTACAGTTGTGGGAGTTTTATCATATAACGGACAAGAAAACTTTAAAGGAGATGACAATTGCTTGTTTAGGCCAAAACGCTGCTAAGTATGCCCAAGAGATGGTAGTCATAGTAACTCGCAAGGACTTATGGAGAAAACGTGCAAAGGCAAATATCAATTTTTTAAAAGCAAGCATCGGAAATAAACCGGTAACCGAATATTCTAGAAGAGAAAAATTTGCATTGGCTTATTATGCTAAGCTAATACCGACTATTTATTTCGATGTCTTCGGAATCTTAGGATGGTTAAAGTATGTCGTTTTTCAAATCGTTGGGTTATTTAAACCAACATATCGACAAGTGCGAAATTCTGATATGCGCATTGTAGCGCATAAAAGTGCCGGATTAGCTGCCCAAAATTTTATGGTCAGTATGGCGGCTATAGATTATGATACTTGCCCTATGGAAGGAAGTGATACGCTCAGAATAAAAAAAATATTAGGACTACCTAGGGGCTCAGAAATCAACATGGTCATTGGGTGCGGAATTCGTGACGATCAAGGAATTTATGATGAGCGATTTAGAGTGCCTTTTAAAGAGGTATATCACAAGGTTTAAGCTAACTTCAAATAAAAACTATCTCCTGATTTTTTCTGTGCCAAAACATCTATGGCACCTGCGGTCAATTGTAAAATTCTAGGATATCCTCCAGTGGTTTGACCATCTTTCATTAACATGATCAATTTACCTGAAGGTGTTAATTGTATGGTTCCAGGTAAGGTTGCTGAAGTCAGCATAGAATGGGAATGCCCCTCAATATGTTCTATAACTTGATATGCCATTCGATTATTTTCTTTAGCAACAGTGAACTCTTTTGAAAACAAGGTTTTTAACTGCTCATCAGTTAATAGATCAAAATCAGGACCTTGACCCACCTTGAGTTCTTTTTCTTTTAGATAAGGATCTATTTTTAATTCAGAGATTTTGGGCTCAAAATGCTTTGTTGTTTCAAATAAAATTTCGTCCCTTTCCGAAATACATCTTTTTTCAGTTAGCGGAAAATACTGTGAAGCACTCCCTAAAACTTTTTTACATGTAAATCCGTCCTTTATGCCTAAATAAGCCCTAAAACCTGATTCTAAGCGCCCATAAGAAATGATATCACCTTCATTTATTTTATATACTTTATAATTATCGATGGGTTCGTTGTTTAGTGTAGCAGACATCTTCGCTCCTGATAGGCTAATGTAGGTTTCATCTTCAAACAACAAGGTAGGCCCGGTCATTGTTATTTCCAAAACCGCAGCATCACTCGGATTTTCTAACAAAGAATTCACCTTATCCAAAGCTCTAAAATCCATGGCACCAGAAACCGGAACTCCTTTGTTTCTATATCCTAAGCGCCCTTTATCTTGAATAGAGGTGAAAAATCCAGATTTTAGTACTTTAAGCATCTAGTAGTATTTTGACGGGTTGGTAAATACCTACTTCGGCTTCTATTTTATGCAATTCATACTCCGCTCGAGATATCGCTTCAAATTTTATTTTATCACCTACCGAAACAAAACAAGGCTTATCGGCTTTTACATTAAAAATAGGTATCGGACAATTGCCAATAATATTCCAACCTCCTGGGGATGCTTGTGGGTAAATTCCCGTTTGTTTCCCAGCAAGCCCAACAGCCCCTTTAACCACGTTTAATCTAGGAACCTCTTTACGGGTTGTTTCCAAACTCTGTGGTAATCCACCTAAATACATAAAGCCAGGTAAGAAACCAATACCATACACCGTATACGCGTTTGAGGAGTGATTCAAAATCAAATCTGCAACAGACATTTTAAGTTTGTCCGCGACCTCTTCTAAATCAAGACCAAATTCTAAATCATAGCAAACTGGAAGCGTCCACAAAAATCTTTCTGTTTTTTGGGCATAGTCCAACTCCTGATAAAGATGTAACAGTTGTTTTTTAAGATTATTAAAATCTATCGGCAAAGTGTTGTTGATAAGTGCCAACGAATTATAAGAAGCCACAAATTCCCAATCACCCTCAATTTTAAGTTCTAAATACCTATTAAATTGCAGAATATCCTCTAAAATGGACTCCTCTACAAGCTTTGGCCATTCTATCAGTATGGCACTCTCGCCAAAAGGTTTTATGGTAATGGGGTAACTTTTCACTTGCTTAACTGTACCTGATGTTTGGGTAATTCTTTTGAAAGATACGTCAATATTTTCAAAGCCGAAGGGGTATCGCCGTGCACACAATACGTATCTGCTTCAATTATGACTCGCTCTTTTGAAGCAGTAATTACCTCTCCCCTTTTTACTATGGTCAAAAGATGCTGTAACACGTTTTTAGGATTTTCAATAAGGGCATTGGGTTGCTTTCTTGAAACTAAGCTTAAATCATTATTATAATTTCTATCGGCAAAGGCCTCTTGTTTTATTTTAAATCCTTGTGCCTTGGCCTCTCTTAAAATTACTGAGCCATAGGGGACATATAAAAAACATTCCGTTTTATAGGTCTCGATGGCCTTAAGAAATATTCTAGCCAAATTTACATTCTTAGCAACATCATTATATAAAGCACCATGTGGTTTAATATGATGTAATTCCAGTATTGCTGCTTCAAGTATTTCAACAAAGGATTTTAGCTGGTTTTTAATACTATCTTGTAAGGTTTTAGCATCGATATCCATACTTAACCTGCCAAAATTGGCTCTATCTGGATAACTCGGATGTGCACCTACTTTAATATGATGCTGTTTTGCCAATTGCACCACTCGTTGCATCGTGTCAGCATCACCAGCATGACCACCACAAGCAATATTACAGGAGCTGATTAAGGGAAGTAAATCACTTTCATTACCAACACCCTCACCTACATCACAATTAATATCTATAAAAACTGTTTCCATCAAAATAACCCAAAAACTTTAAAAATACTTTTCAATCCTAAAAACAGCGAGAAAGCCACGATTAAATATCCAACAATATTTTGAATCACCGTGTTCTTGTATAAACCCATAACGCTTGATTTGTTTACCATCCAAACCAAAAGAACAGCAATTGCTGGCAATAGTATGCCGTTGGCCACTTGTGCAAATCTTATCACTTCAATGGGCTTAATACCAAAAGAGAGAAAAACAACGCCAATCAATAAGATGGAAATCCAGACTGTTCTAAATCGCCAATCTTTTAAACCTGCTTTCCAACCAAAGCAACTATTTGCAACATAGGCAGCGGCTAGCGGAGCTGTTATAGAAGAGGTTATTCCAGCTGCAAAGAGACCAATGCCCATAAAATATCGTGCGCTATTTCCAAAAAGAGGCTCAAGACCCATGGCCAAATCTATAGCACTTTGTATTGTATCGGTTGGCATGGCCGCTGCAGCTATAATGACCGATATAGAAACAAGTCCCCCTAAACCGATTGAGATGATGGTATCCCACCTAGCCGTTTTTAAATCACTTTGCAATTTCCATTTTTCATTTACCAATGATGCATGTAAGAACAGGTTGTAGGGCACCACCGTAGTACCAACAAGAGCTATAACGGTTAGTAAACTTTCAGATGGCATGGATGGTATAAAAAGTCCTTTCAAAATTTCAATGAGTACTGGCTTGGTCAATAATGCCGTAATCAAAAATGAAAGACTCATTAGGGCAATGAGTGCTACAAATATTTTTTCCAAGGCCTTATAGCTTCCAAACCAAAGAAGCAAGAACGCTAAAGAACCAATTATGAATGGATATAAATGATTGTAATCTGAGCCAAACAATGCTTCCAAACCCAAAGTAGCACCACCAATATTTCCGGCTTCATAGGCCGCATTCCCTATTAAAATAGCTCCTAGAATTACAACGATTACCAGCGTTTTGACCCATTTATTCTGTAACTCATTTTTGATAACATCGGCCAAACCTTTTTGAGTGATGACCCCTAAACGGGCTGCCATCTCTTGTAATACCATAGTGGCAATTATAGATAAGAGCATCGCCCAAAGAAGGGCATAACCAAAACCAACACCAGCAATGGTGCATGCGGTTATAGTGCCTGGACCAATAAAAGCTGCGGCAACTAAAACACCAGGACCAATTTTTTTGAACATCGTGAAAATTTACACCACACAAAATAGCGGTTTCCCAACAAGCGACCTTGCATTTCATCTAAAAAAATGCATTTCATCTAAAAAGTGGGTGCCATACGTCGAATCGATATACGAATTGAAAAATGACGAAGTTATAATAGTCCCAAATCGAAAAATTGACCAAACTAACCTACTTACATGGCATGTATAGATTGTAACAAAAATATCGGCTATGACACGTTTAAAAATTCAACCGAAACCTTAGGTGTTGAATTATGTGAACGGCATGCCCGACTTATTGAAAAAGTAATTTTAGATAATGATACCCCCATTGAAGCCATTCAGCTTTTTTATGCGCTGAAAGCGGCAGGTGCAAACCCAATGTTAGAATGGTGGGATGGTTATAAATCAGTAGACATCGCAATTTCAAGAGTAAAACTGAATATTGAGATTGACACCGATTATCAAATGATTACGCACGAACAGGCGATTAATGACCTAGAAGAAGCAATGCATTCTTTTAAAAATGGGTTTACCACGATTAGAATTCCGCATGTTGTCATCAAATATTACCTAAAAGATACGGTTACAAACGTTATCGGTATCATTCAAGGCTTAAAAGCGAATATTAAAGTTATTTGATTGAGTTGTTATTTTATTTAATGAGATTTTGGTATTTTAACGACTACCAATTGCTCATGTATGAAAACAATTTCATCTATTCAACTTTCCCAAACTCTATTTGATAGTATCCTTATTCGTTTTTCTGCTATAGCCATTATTTTGGTTTTATCACTATGGAATACCTTGTTATACGGGCAATTTGAAATAGAGGTTCCGCAAAATACCTTTAACAGAAATAAAATATCTTTAAATGGAGATTGGAACTATTTTGTAGATCGGTACGAAGCTTTCTACTATGATTTTGTTCGGGTTCCTTTTGACTCTTACGAAGCAGAAAACAAAAGAGATTTTGCTGCGTTAGATGGAAAACCAGTTAATAAAAGTGACCGCTATGAATATGGTTTTGATGGTAGTAAATCAATAAAAGTTCCTGGTGATTGGAATAGTCAAGTGAAGGAACTTATTTATTATGAAGGTACTATTTGGTATCGAAAAAAGTTTGATTTAGCAAAAAACGCATCTGGGCAAAAGCAAATTCTTCATTTTGGTGCTGCCAACTATCAAGCCGAGGTTTATGTAAATGGTGTAAAGGCGGGAACACATGTAGGCGGGTTTACCCCTTTTGCTTTCGATATTACCTCTTTGGTTAAAGAAAATGATAATTCCTTGGTGGTTAGAGTAGACAATAAACGTCGTAAAGAGGCTGTACCTACCGATGTTACTGATTGGTGGAATTATGGTGGTATCACGAGAGATGTTTCCTTACTTCAACTTCCCGTTAACTATATTCAAGACTATCAAATCCAATTAGACCCAAACAATCCGAATGTATTGTCTGGCTACATAAAACTATCCGATTCATATAAGGGACAGGTTTCCATTATTTCCAAAGAACTAAATCTGGATATTAAAATTGATTTCAACAATGAAAAGAAGATTCACTTTGATAAAAAATTAAAAAAGAAATTCATTAGATGGAGTCCAGAAATTCCGAAGCTGTACCTTTTTGAAATTACCTTAGATGAAGAAAAAGTAATCGATAAAATAGGATTGAGAACAATAACTACAGATAGAAACGAGCTATTACTTAATGGAAAACCAATCTTTTTGAGAGGCATCTGTGCACATGAAGAAAACCCGATAAAAGGCAGTCGAAATGCTACTAGGGATGATGCGCTTCAGATTTTTAATTGGGCCAAAGACCTAAATGTGAACTATATGAGGCTCGCCCACTACCCTCACAATGAACATATGCCTCAAATAGCAGATTCGTTAGGTATTCTTTTATGGGAAGAAATTCCCGTTTACTGGACTATTGACTGGAAAAATAAAGAAACATATAAACTGGCAGAGAATCAACTATCCGAAATGATTTCTAGAGATAGAAATAGGGCAAGTGTTATTATTTGGTCTTTAGCAAACGAAACACCAAACACAAAAGAACGCTTGGAGTTCCTAAAAAAATTAGCTTATCAAGCCAGAAATTTAGATAATACCCGGTTACTTTCTGCTGCACTTTTTAAACAAAATTTAGGGAATGGAAAATACACTATTAATGACCCGTTTGCAGCCTATACCGATGTGGTAAGTTTTAATCAATATTTGGGTTGGTATGAAGGTACTCCTGAAATATTGGATAAAGCCTCTTTTGAATTTAGTATGAACAAACCGGTAATCGTGAGTGAATTTGGTGCTGGGGCTAAATTTGGTTACCGTGCAGATTCAATGACTAGATGGTCAGAGGATTATCAAAATTATTTATACAAAGAAACCCTTGAATTATTAGATAGAATGCCAAATTTAGTGGGATTTTCTCCTTGGATTTTAGCTGATTTCAGAAGCCCTAGAAGGCAGTTTCCGGGAATTCAAGATGGATGGAATCGCAAAGGACTGGTAAGTCAACAAGGTGACTACAAGCAGGCTTTTTATACGTTACAAAAATATTATCAAGCAATAAAAGAGAAAGAATAATTATGAAAACAGTTGATAGAAGACAGTGGCTAAAAACCGCCGGACTTTCCAGTGGTTTTACTCTTTTGGGAGGTATTAGTGCAATAGCGATGGAATCTCCCAAGCCCAAACTGATTACCAATAGTTTAGATTTTGCCAAATTAAATTCAAACGAAAATCCCTTTGGTCCTTCCAAAAAAGTGCGAACGGCAATTACAAAATCTTTTGATGTTGCTTGCAGATATCCTTCTATGGTATTTAAACCACTATTGGAACAAATTGCGGAAACGGAAGGAGTTTCAACCGATTGTATTGTGATTACCGGTGGATCTACCGAAGGTTTGAAAGCAACAGGGATTACTTACGGAATTGGAGGTGGTGAAATCATTGCGGCTGACCCTACATTTCAGGCCATGCTTCGATACGCTGAAAATTTTGGAGCTTACGTACATCGCGTACCTGTTGATGATGATATGGGACATGATTTAGACGCTATGGCTGCTCGCATTACCAATAAAACGCGACTTATATTTATTTGTAACCCTAACAACCCCACAGGCACCTTACTTGATAAAAACAAGCTGCGCGATTTTTGTAGCAGTGTCAGTAAAAAAATCATGGTATTCAGTGATGAAGCTTATTATGATTTTATTACTGAACCTGATTATCCATCAATGGTGGAATTGGTAAAGGAAGGAATGAATGTGATCGTTTCAAAAACCTTTTCTAAAGTATATGGACTTGCAGGCATGCGTATTGGTTATTTAGTCGCAAGACCTGATATAGCCAAAAGACTTAGAAGTAATGTGATGGCAATGACCAATGTTCTTGCAATTGAAGCAGCCAAAGAGGCTTTGAAAGATGACGAATTTTATAAATTCAGCATCAGCAAGAACGTAGAAGCTAAAAATGCGATATATCAAACATTGGATAATTTAAATTTAGAATACATTAAATCACATACCAACTTCGTGTTTTTTAAAACGGGCAGACCAATTTCTGATATGATTACAGCTATGGAAAAAGAAAATGTACTTATTGGAAGACCGTTCCCGCCATTTGATAAGTGGGCTCGAATCAGTACTGGAACTATGTCAGATATGGCAAGTTTTGATATGGCCTTACGAAAAGTTATGAAAGCCTAGTAGGTACATGTTATACGCTGAAACTTAAAGGAAAACAGGAAATTTTCAGATTTAAAAAACTTGCTGGATTAAGGTTTATAAGAATTTGTGTATTTTGGAACCTTTGAGTTTGGTATCTATCGGAATAACTGGATACCTTCTCTTTACTATATATAGCTCACTAATTTTGATTTCAAACCAACCCTTATGAAAAAAATTCTCTATGCTTTTTTGGCGATTATCCTTGTCCTAATTGCAATTCTTTTGTTCAATACCTTTAGTTTAAGTTCAAAGCAGGTCGCTCCAAAGACCTTGGATAAGGTCGTTTTTAATGACAAGGTGTATCAAAATTTATCCAAAGCCATACAATATAAAACGATTTCCTATAGCGAAGATGCTATTCCTGATTCTACTGCTTTTAAAGGATTTCATCAGTTTTTGAAAGATACTTATCCGCTGGTTCATGAAAATCTTTCCTTAGAAAAAATAAGCGAGTACAGCTTGTTATATAAATGGAAGGGTAGTGATAGCAACAAAAAGCCCATTATTTTAATGTCGCATCAAGATGTGGTTCCTGTAGATGAACCCACTCTTGCCGATTGGGAAGCTGCCCCTTTTGAAGGTAAAATAACAGCCACCCACATTATTGGTCGTGGTACTATGGATGATAAAAGTTCTTTATTGGGAATCATGGAATCCATAGAAAAACTACTGGCAGAATCGTTTACCCCTTCACAAACTATTTACCTTGCTTTTGGTCATGATGAAGAAGTTGGTGGAGGTAATGGAGCAAGTAAAATTGCTGATTATCTAGAAAAAAAAGGGGTTAATGCTGCCTTTACTTTAGACGAAGGAGGCTTTTTGGCAGATGGTATGGTGCCAGGTGTAGAAAAAACATTAGCTGCAATCAACTTGGCTGAAAAAGGGTTTTCTTCTTTTCGGTTAATTGTAGAAACGACGGGAGGCCATAGTTCTAACCCACCAAAAGAAAACACTATTGGAATGTTGGCCCAAGCAATTGTAGATCTTGAAAACAATCAACTTCCATACAAGCTGGTAAAACCCATTGATTATCAAATGGAATATATGGGTGCTGAGCTTCCATTTTTCAAAAAAATGGCTTTTGCAAACCCATGGTTGCTTAAAAAACCCATTTTGGAGGGGCTAAACGCACATACAACTACTGCACCGACCATTATTGGAGGCGGAATCAAAAACAACGTTATTCCGACAGTTGCGGAGGCGACCATTAATTTTAGAATTTTACCTGGCGAAACAATTGAGTCTGTAGAACAGCATATTAAACAAACAATTAGTGATAAAATTCGGGTTGAACGGGTTGGTTTTCTCACTAACCCCTCTCCGGTTTCCAGTATTGAATCTGAAGCCTTTAAAATTCTTGAACAAACGATACGTTCAAAATTCCCAAATTCCATAGTCATGCCAGGCCTTGTTGGTGGCGGTACCGATGCTCGGTATTTTTATGGTATTTCAGATGATGTTTATCGATTTTATCCCTTACGTATTACGCCTGAGAACGTTACTGGTTTTCATGGAATTGATGAGAAAATCACCAAAGAAAATTACAAGGAAATGATTGAATTCACTTACCACTTAATAAAGGAATTCAATTAAAAACAGCATTGAGCTAAGGTAACTTACGAAAATACTATGAAGGCTAAGGGTATTCTTTTCTTAGGTTGTTTGTTTTTGGCAATTTTCACCAATTGTAAGCAAAATAAACTGGAGCAAAAAACAGCTTCAACTAAAACCTACACCAAAGACCTTGCTGACATTAAAAAAGATGGAAAATTAAATGTCCTCATTGCTTACAGTGGCACCAGTTATTTTTTATACCGGGGTAAACCTATGGGCTATGAATATGAGTTGCTCCAACGGCTTGCCGAACATCTAGATTTGGAACTGGAAATCAAAATATCCAATAATCTTGACAACCTACTTACCAATTTAAAAAAGGGTCAAGCAGATTTGGTGGCTTATGGGTTAGCAATTACAGATGAAAGAAAAAAAGTGGCTGCCTTTACCGATTACCTGTATTTGACCGAACAGGTTTTGGTTCAAAAAAAGCCTCGAAACTGGCGTAAAATGACAGTGGATAATATTAAAAAGAGTATTGTTCAAAATCCATTACAATTGATTGGAGACACGGTATCCGTGCGAAAGAATTCTTCCTATTTTGAACGACTGCAAAACCTATCCAGAGAAATGGGTGGAGACATTGTTATTGATACCCTTGAAGGGAATTTATCCACAGCAGAAATTATTAAAATGGTGGTTGATGATGAAATTAAATACACTATAGCCGATAAAAATCTAGCCTACATAAACGCATCTTATTTTCCTATTTTAGATACTGATGTACCCGTAAGTTTCTCACAACGAATAGCTTGGGCAGTTCGGCCAAATTCACCGGAATTATTGGCTGCCACAAACTCATGGATAAAAGAATATCGTAAAAAGCCTGAGTATAATGTGATTTACAATAAATATTTTAAGAATAAGCGGCGTTTTAAAAGGCGCGCTAAAAGTGACTTCTATAGTGTTAATACCAATGAAATCAGTGAATACGACAACATCATTAAGGCTAATGCTTTGCTTATTGATTGGGACTGGCGCCTATTGGCCGCGCTGATCTATCAAGAATCACGTTTTGAAAATGAAGCCAGTGCTTGGTCAGGTGCAGCGGGGTTAATGCAAATAATGCCTGCAACCGCAGATGATATGGGCATTGAAGACCGCTTGGATGCAGCAGAAAATATTAAAGGTGGTACGCAATATCTAAATCAATTGTATGATGCACACGCCAATATTACGGACAGTGTACAGCGTATAAAATTCACGTTAGCTTCCTATAATTGTGGTTATTTTCATGTCAAAGATGCTCAAACGTTAGCGCTGCTAAATAATTTAGACCCCAAAATATGGGATGATAATGTGGAAGAAATGATTTTAGCCCTCACCTACCCTAAAAACTACAATAGAAAAGAGATTAAATACGGTTATGTCAATGGTTTGGAACCCTATAACTATGTGAATGCTATTTTTGAGCGGTATCAGCATTATATCAAATTTATTGAAGAGTAAATCCTTTTTATTACCAAGAGATTTTTAATTGAACAACTGTTACCTTTTAGTTGTAATTTAAACGTTCAAAATAACCACCTATGAAAATTCAAAACTTCCTAATTTATGGAATGCTGTTAGCGCTAATACTGGTTTCATCCTGCGCTAAAAACAAAACAGAATCTGCTACAATGCTCATTTATGGTGGTCCTATTTACACGGTAGATACGACTCAAGCAATGGTCGAAGCAGTAGCTGTAAAAAACAATACCATTTTATTTGCCGGAAGTCTTGTAGAGGCTGAAAACTTCAAAACAGAAGAAACCGAGCTATTAGACCTAGATGGTAAGACCATGACACCAGGACTTATTGAAGGACACGGACATTTCATGGGCTTAGGCTATAATGAACTGAATTTAGAC
>CAYGUO010000071.1:12516-14745 GCA_964353095.1 uncultured Flavobacteriaceae bacterium
ACGGCCGCTCCAGGAGAATGGATTATAGGTAGGGGCTGGCATCAAAGTAAATGGACGGAAATGCCAGAACAAACCGTACACGGATTTCAAACACACGATTTATTGAGTGCTGTTTCTCCTGACAATCCGGTGTATTTAAGCCATGCAAGCGGGCATGCGGGTTTTGCGAATGCCAAAGCAATGGAAATTGCGGGACTATCCGTGGTATCCAAAGAAGGTATTGATAAATTTCAAGTTGAAGGCGGTGAGGTTATGCGTGATGGTTTGGGGAACCCAACAGGTATTTTTAATGAACGTGCCCAGACCTTGATTACCAAACACATTCCTGAAACCACTCCTGAACGAGCAGCTAAGGCCTTTGACTTAGCTATTGCAGCATGCCATAGAAACGGAATTGTAGGCTTTCATGATGCTGGTATTGGTAGGGAAACCATTGCACTTTATGAGCAAATGAAAACAACGGACAAAATGAACGTACGCTTGTACTGCATGCTTACCGGATGGGATAAAGAACTATTGACCGAGTGGTATGAGAAAGGCCCTATGGTAGATCCAGAACATGAATTTACCATTCGTTCGGTGAAATTAAACTGTGATGGTGCGCTTGGTTCTAGGGGCGCTTGGCTTTTAGAAGAATACTCTGATCGGCCTGATCATTTTGGTCATGAAACCCTACCCATGCCCTTTGTAAAAGAAACGGCCTTGAATGGTTTGCGAAACGGATTTCAGGTTTGCGCACATGCCATTGGCGATCGCGCAAATAAAGAAATTTTAGACCGATACGAATATGCGTTTAAAGAACTGCCCGATATGAAGGAAGATCACCGTTTTAGAATTGAACACGCACAACATTTGCATCCAGATGATATTCCCCGTTTTGCAAGTTTAGGGGTCATTCCTGCCATGCAAGCCGTGCATTTATCTTCTGATAGACCTTGGGCCATTGACCGTTTGGGCGAAAAAAGAATTAAAGAAGGTGCCTATATGTGGCAAACGCTTTTGAAGAGTGGAATACCTATCGTAAATGGTACCGATGTGCCAGTTGAGCCCCTAAACCCAATTGCAAGTCTCTATGCCAGTTTTACTAGAAAAACCTTAAAAGGACTTCCTGAAGAAGGATACGAACCCGAGGAGCGAATGACCCGTGAGCAGGCATTACGCTCTTACACCTTAGATGCTGCCTATGGCGCTTTTGAAGAAAATATCAAGGGTTCTATCACCGTAGGTAAACTTGCCGATTTTACCATTTACGACCAAGACTTAATGACCGTGCCCGAAGACAAGTTTTTAGATACCCAAGTGATGATGACCCTATTCAATGGTGAAGTTGTTTACGACAAAACAATGAACTAAATAATAGCGTATAGCAAAAGTAAAGAAATTGGATTCCTTAACTCAAATTGTATTAGGTGCCGCCGTTGGCGAAGCTGTTCTTGGTAAAAAAGCAGGCAATAAAGCGATGCTTTGGGGTGCTATTGCAGGTACCATTCCTGATTTAGATGTTATCTCTAGATTGTTTTTAGATACGGTAACCGCAACCGAATGGCATAGGGGCTTTAGCCATTCGATATTTTTTTCAGTCTTATTCGCTCCCGTATTTGGGTGGTTAGTATGCAAACTGTATCACAAAGGGCAGACAACTTGGGGTGATTGGTCTTGGCTCTTTTTCTGGGGATTGTTTACGCACCCCATTTTAGATGCCTTTACTACATGGGGCACGCAATTATTCTGGCCCTTACAGTGGCGACTTGCATTTCAATCCATATTTGTGATTGACCCACTCTATACCCTACCCTTTTTGGTGTTTTTGATTTTAGCGATGCGACAATCGAAAACTTCTCAAAAAAGAAGAAAATTCAACCGAATTGGGCTTCTCTTAAGTTTATGCTATCTTTTACTCACCTTAGGTTTAAAAGGAATTGCCCATCAAGCATTTATAACTGCGCTTGAGAACCAAGGTATCGTTTATAACGATATCGATACCAGACCGGCACCCATGAACACCATTTTATGGATGGCCAATGTGGATACCAAAGATGCTTATTTGGTTGGAGAATACTCCTTTTTTGATTCTCAGAAAATCCGTTTTAGTAGCATCCCTAAAAATCATGAATTGCTGGGTGATTTGAAACAAGAGGATAAAGTACAACGGCTTATTAAAATCACCGAAGGTTGGTATGCCATCACCCAAAAGGACAATAAGCGCTATTTTAATGATCTACGTTTTGG
>CAYGUO010000072.1:0-14651 GCA_964353095.1 uncultured Flavobacteriaceae bacterium
ACGGTTCACTGGTTCGTTCCAATCAAAATAATCACGGAATTTCTGTGCTTTTTCACTTGTGCTGAGCTCGGTCGAAGCATCCTCTTTTTTTGTTTTGACCACTTTGGTCTCCAAAAGGGCGTGGCGTTCTAATTGGTTTCTTAGCTGATTTCGAACATCGGTACGTTCGTTGATCCATTCTGCGATAATATGTCTTGCTCCTTCAAGCGCATCATCTTCATTAATGACTTCTTTATTGAGGTATTGAGAGGCGATAAAATCAATTTCGTCAGAGCGTTGTGCCATGATGATTTTGGCTAGTGGTTCCAAGCCATTTTTACGGGCAGTTTCCGCTTTGGTTTTTTTACTCTTTTTATAGGGTAGGTAAAGGTCTTCAAGTGTGGTGAGGTCTGAACAATTTTCAAACCTACTTTTTAGCTCTAGTGTAAGTGCACTTTGTTCATCAACGGCTTTAATGATGGAAGCTTTTCTTTTTTCAAGGGCTTCAAACTGTGACTTGTATTGTACAATGGAGCCTACCTGTACCTCATCTAAATTACCTGTTGCTTCTTTGCGATAGCGTGAGATAAAAGGAATAGTGCAGTCTTGGTTTAACAAAGCCACCGTATTCTCAACACTTTTTTGTGGGAGTTGGGTGTGCTGGGTGATGTAGGGGATTAGGGTCGTGTGTTTCATGTAGTGGAATCTCTTAGAACTTTAGTAGGCTATAGGTTCCGTTTTCAGGGTTAAAAAACCCGTAGATATAATGTTCTTTATACTTGAAAATATTTTCTCGAATAATATTTTTTAGTTGAGCTTCTTCGGTTTTATATACATGGATAAGTTCAAAAATGTTGATGCCTGCAAAACCTTTTTCTTGTTCAAAAGATTCGTTGTTTAAAAGACTTCTTGTATAGGTGGCCTTCGAGTTGGTGACAGAACCAAATGCTGACATAAAGAGGTTGGCTGATTGAAAACTGGCTATGGGAATACCGATTCCTGGCCCAACAGGTGTCGTGTAAGTTGATATTCCGCCAAAAATCATAATAGTGTTTTTATTAAAATCATTTGCTAGCAGACCAATCCTTCCACTTGTCATTTGATTCAGGAATACTTTGGTATCACGAACTCTTTCAGAATTTGAAGAGAATGAACCCTTGTCTTGATAAATTTCTGAATTATTGAAATAGATATTGCTCTCCCTATCAAACTCAAACTTTTTAAGAATTGTATTATCGGACAGATCTTTGATGAAAATCATACCCTTTCTTTTTGAGGCTAAAATTTGAAAAAGAGTGTTTTTGTATAAAAATGAATTTGATCTTCGCCTAGTGTTTTCTTTGAAGTTATTGTAATCATTTCCGTAGTAGCGCAGATTAAAACTATCATTATCTAATTGAAGGGTTATAATCAGTGTTGATCCTAAACGATGATCGGAGCTTATTAGAAGCTGATTCTTTTCAGATGAGGGAAAGATTTTAAGGCTTTTTACGGCCTGACCAATTACTGCTGGAACCTCCGGTGAAATGAATTGTATCTCATGTTTCTTAAAAACACTTTTTAAGTCACAAAACCCATTAATTTTTTCACAAAAGCCCTTAGAATATAAATCGTAGGTAGTTTTTTGAAAATGATCTCCTTCTAATGTATATCTGTTGACTAGAGAGCTCTTTTTGGTGTAAGTAAGAACATGGAAATTATTATTTAATGTGAATGCATCGATAATCTTTTCATTTTCTAAATCAAGGCTTATTATTTGTTCATAATTCTCACCATCTTCCTTTATGGAAAGTACTAGAAAACTTCCATAATCAGGTCTTGAAAAAAAGAGATGAATTGAATTATTTCTATCTACTATAAATCCATGTTCTTGGTCATGCGTGTAATTTGATTTTTTATACTTCTTTTTCCCGGTTAGTTGAAACTGACTGTTATATTTCAACTGAGATACTTCGGTGCTATTGGTGAAGAAAAGATGTATATCCTCATTATTATCAATAACCGATAAGGGTGTTGCCCTTATAGCAGGATTAAAATATACAGAATCCTTGGCCAGTATTTCTTGAGCGAACAATTCATTTGTAAAGAATATCAGGGTTAATAGACTATATAAAATTTTCATGCAGATTATTACTTAATTGATGGATTGCCCTAACTGAATATCTTCTTCATCTGGATTAACAAATACCAACTTACCGTCAGTGTTTTCAGTCATTAAAATCATACCCTCACTATCAACACCGCGTAAAGCCCTTGGTGCTAAATTTACAAGTACGGTTACTTTTTTACCCACAACCTCTTCAGGTTTAAAACTTTCAGCAATTCCGGAAACAATAGTGCGAATATCTAGGCCAGTATCCACTTTTAAGACCAATAGCTTTTTGGCCTTGGCCATTTTTTCAGCTTCTACTATAGTGCCTACACGGATATCCAATTTTGAAAAATCATCAAAGGTTATGGTTTCTTTTTGTGGGGATACTTCTTTGTCCATTTGTTCACCTGTGCTGATCGCAGTCGAAGTATTTTGTTTTTTAGTTGCTTCCAGTTTTGTCAACTGTGCTTCTATTTCTTTGTCTTCTACCTTGCGGAACAGTAGTTCGCTTTGATTGATGATATGCCCTGTTGGCAATAGGGTTTCCTTTGACGCAACATCATTCCAATGGTTCTCAATACGATTCGCTTTTAGCGAATCAATAGAACTGACATTAAGAATATGTTTAAGTTTGGCAGAGGTAAAAGGTAAAAAAGGCTCGCTTAAAACACCTAGAGCAGTAGCGATTTGTAATGCTACAAACATGATTGTTTTAGTGCGCTCTTCGTCAGTTTTATTCGTTTTCCAAGGTTCTTCGTCTGCTAGGTATTTATTTCCCAAACGGGCTAAATTCATTAATTCTTGGCTGGCTTCCCTAAAACGATAACGCTCTAAAGAATCGGTCAACGTTTGCGGAAAAGCTCGTAGGGCCTCCAAGGTGCTTTTGTCAATGTCCTTAAAAGCTAATGGCTCAGGAACATAACCGTCATAATACTTATGGGTAAGCACCGTTACTCGATTAATGAAATTACCAAAGATGGCAACCAATTCATTATTGTTTCTAGCCTGAAAATCTTTCCAGGTAAAGTCATTGTCTTTTGTTTCGGGTGCATTGGCCGTTAAAGTGTAGCGCAATACATCTTGCATATCAGGAAAGTCAACCAAATACTCATGTAACCAAACGGCCCAATTCTTTGACGTAGACAATTTGTTGCCTTCTAAGTTTAAAAACTCATTGGCAGGTACATTTTCAGGTAAAATAAAGTCGCCATGTGCTTTGAGCATACTTGGAAAAATGATGCAATGGAAGACGATATTGTCCTTGCCGATAAAATGGAGCATTTTGGTATTTTCATCTTTCCAATAGGGCTCCCAGTCTTTGCCTTCACGTGCTGCCCATTCTTTTGTAGAAGAAATGTACCCTATGGGCGCATCAAACCATACATAGAGTACTTTGCCCTCACCGCCTTCAACAGGCACGGGTATTCCCCAATCTAAGTCGCGAGTCACGGCACGGGGTTCTAGTCCGCCATCTATCCAAGATTTGCATTGACCATAAACGTTGGGTTTCCAATCGTTTTTATGTCCTTCTAAAATCCATTCTCTTAAAAACCCCTCATACTTATCTAGAGGTAAAAACCAGTGTTTGGTACTTTTTAGGCTTGGCACACTACCTGTGATAGTTGATTTTGGATGGATAAGATCCGTTGCATTTAACGTAGAACCGCAATTTTCACACTGGTCTCCATACGCCTCTTCATGGCCACATTTTGGGCATGTGCCCATTACAAAACGATCGGCTAAAAACTGTTTGGCTTCTGCATCATACAGTTGCTCTGTAATTTCTTCTATAAAATCGCCTTGGGTATATAGTTTTTTGAAAAACTCGGAAGCAGTTTCATGATGAACAGGAGCCGAAGTTCTTGAGTAATTATCAAATGAGATGCCAAAATCTCTAAATGACTTTTTGATAATGCCATGATACTTATCAATGATATCTTGCGGAGAAACCCCTTCTTTCTTTGCTTTCATGGGTATTGCAAAACCATGTTCGTCACTACCACATATAAAAGCAACGTCTTTACCTTGCATTCTCTGATAACGCGCATAAATATCAGCGGGAACATACACGCCTGCTAAATGACCAATGTGTATTGGACCATTGGTGTATGGTAATGCTGCTGTAAGGGTATAGCGTGTTGGTTCTTTTTGAGACATGAAATCAAATTTAAAGCCCAAAAATAGGGAATTTCAAAGGACTCATTTCTCTTCTCAATAGTAATTACAAGCGGTATTTTTCTTTTAAATCTAACATTTTATCGAAAAAGATGGAAATGAAAGAATAAAAACAGAATAATAACGTATTTTCTTACATAATATAATTTAAATCTGAAATGATGAGTATAGGAAATCCAAAAAAGTACGGAAAGCTTTTAAAGCTTAAGAATATTGTGAAAACGGGTGAAAGTGAAACGGGTGACGATGTTACCAAGCTCTATAAAGACCCTAATTATCAAATTAAAAAAGAATTGAAATTTAAAACTGATAAGGACAAAACAAAATCGGCCTAAAATAAAACCTCCGACTAATGCAGCCCAAATTGGGGTGGGGGGTTGCACTAACGGAGGCTTCGGAAAATGTAAGCATTGCTTACATAATCATTACTGATTTACTCATCTTTTGATCGCCTACCTGAATACGATAAATGTACTTACCGGTAGAAAGGCTTCCTCTAACACGTTCTCGTATGTTAATTTCAGCCGAACCTTCTAACATCATTTCGTTAAAAACGGTACCCACATTTTGGCCAAGTATGTTGAACAATTGGATATCAACATGGGCGCTAAAGGGCATTTCTAAATAAATATGCGGATTTCTTTCTGTAGGATAGTAGGGTTTGTGAACCACTTCAAAAGTAAGTTCTTCGCTCCCAACCTCTCCTTCTTCGTCGCTTGGAGGAGTATCCGGTAATGTTGGTGGGTCGTCATCATAAGCGATATCGTCAAAATCAACACCGCTGCAATTGAACCCTAAATTTACTGGTGTGTAAGGTGCTGCGGAATCAAAATAGAGATGTTCCACAACCTTATCTGTAGGTACGCAAAGCCATTCTGCCAATACTGTGGCATAAAGGTTTCTAAAGTCCATGGTATATTCTAAGTTTCCGCGACCGTTAGGAGCATCCAATGAAGGGTGTTCACCAACAAAAGCACTTCCGTTTAAACCTGATCCGAAGAATAAGGTTGGGGCAGCTTTACCATGGTCAGTTCCGTTAGAACCATTTTCGAAAATTCTGCGGCCAAACTCTGAAAAGGTCATACTCAATACCTTCTCATCTTGTTGGGTGAAAGCAATATCTTCATAAAAGTTATTGATGGCAATAGATAAGTTTGACATTAAACGCTCATGCGCTTGAGGTTGATTACCATGGGTGTCAAAACCACCCATAGATATCATGTAAACCTTAGTGCCTAAATTACCTTTAATCAATCTGGCCAATAATGCCAATTGTCTTGCGAAACCGTTGTCTTGATATTCCACTTGGTTTGTACCGCGCTCATAAGCCTCGTTTATTTTACCGGCGTACTCATACGTAGTATTGGCTACACCTCGTAAAAATCGCAATTGATCCCCGTACATACAGTTATCAAATGGGGCATTGGCAATGTCATAGAATTGACCCGTTTCTGCAATTTCTTCCAATTGGTCAATATTGTTGGTGACAAAGGCATAATTGGTCTCATCACCTTGAAAGACCAAGTTTGCAAGGTTTCCAATTTGTATGGCAGCTGGTGCCTCTGGCGGGTTAATTAGATAATCTGGATAGAGATCTTCAAAATGCCTACCCATCCATCCTGTATTTAAACCAGAAAAACCAGTAGAGGTTAAATCAGTATTGGCGTAAATGTCAGAGCCCGTAAAGTGGGAAAGACTTTGATTTTCATAACCAACCCCATGAACTGCTTTAAATTGCCCTTCACCCCAAAGCGGCTCTAGGGCGTTCATATAAGTAGGTACCCCAAAATCATCTGTTAATTTCAGAATCTTACTTTCGGGAATGTAAATATTAGGTCTTTGGTTGGCATAAGAATCGTACTGTTGAATTGGGATTACCGTACTCAAGCCATCATTACCACCGTTAAGGCGGATCAAGATTAAAATATTATCGGTTTCAGCAGCAGCAATAGCAGAGGTTAAGGGAGATGGGCCTGAAGCTGATAGCATGTTACTGCCTAAAAACATGGAGCCAGAGCCTGCAATTCCTAAAGCTTGAATAAAGGATCGTCTGCTCCAATTTTTATGCTCTAAATCGTGGCCATCATGTTCAAGGCCTTTGTGTGGTGATTTATCGTGGGTATTATGGGTGTCGCACATAGTAGTAGGTATTATTTAAGTTGAAATTCTGGTTCTCTAACAAGGTGAAGTAATAGCAGATAAACCTGTGATGGCGTATCTTCTAACATCATGTTCCAAGTACCAGTCTCGTAGATATTGTTGTCTTCGTAGGGTTCTCTAAAAACTGATATTGCCCTATCGTAATCTGCCTCGGTCAAAAGTCCTTTTGGCAAAAACTTATGTATAATTGCCCTAGCTACAATGTTGGGGTCGTTCACGGTAGTACCGTTAGCGCCCGTAGCTGCAATACCTAATTGTCTAAATTGTTCTTGGTCTGCACCAAAAAAGCGTTCTAAAAACACCTCCATGGTAAGCCATCTTCCTATAATGAAATTGGTATTTATCCATTGCCTATCTCTTTGCCAACCCGCAACATCAACAGGGTCAAATAAGTCCTGTCCTATCATCGCAGCGGCATCAATGGAATTAATGACCGTACCATCATCGTAGGTGAAATTGCTTTCTTTTATGAAATTCAGGTACAGGTCAAATGGGCTTTTTATAATGACACCTATAGCCGTGTCATCAAAAAAGTGTTCACTTTTAAAAAGCTCTGCCAAAACAGGGGCTATTTCAAAATTGTTGGCAACAAAGGTCGCTGCCATACCATTTAGTATAGGTTGTGCTTCATCTGCCAGGGCATCAGGATGCACAAAAAATTTGTATAGTTTTTTAGCAATGTAAAAGCCAATTTGCTCAGCACGTTGGTCGAACAAGATATCGGTTACATCTTCATAGCCCCAATTACCTGTCTGTCCCATAATCGTTTTAGGGTCTGTGTCATGGCGTTCGGGGTCAAAGGTTATTTTGGTACAACCTACCTCTCCTCTGTTTACATATCCTGTAAGTGCTCTTGCCGCTTCAATAATATCTTCTTCGGTATAGCCTTGTCCCTCGCCTAAGGTGAACAGTTCATAAAGTTCCCGAGCATAATTTTCATTAGGTCGGTTTCGGTTGTTGAAAGCACCATCTAAATAACGAAGCATGGCACTGGTAAGGCCCATTTCGTTAACAAAGGTCTTAAAGTTGCCCAAGGCATTTCTTTGCAGGCAATTAGCATATTCATATAAGAACGAATTGCAGTCATAAACATCAAGTTCCGTGACAAAATGATTGCTCCAAAAGAAGCTCATTCTATCTCTTAAATTGTTGTTCAATAAAGAATTCCCATAAGCTGTGTAAAGTTCCTCGCGCTGCGCTCTCCTAAGCTGTCTGCTTAAATCGTCATCTTCAGGATAGTTTGCGTTAGTCCATTCAGACCAAGCTGCAGGTGGAATAACAGGCTCGTTAAGTGCTTGATTCATTAGCGTATCAACCAATGCGTTGGCAGATTGACCTGTAGCTTGATTAACGGTGTCTACTGAGGCACTAAAGCCTAATCTTCGATAAAGGTGACGCGCACGTGCGGCATCTAAAGGAGTACCATACGGGGCTAACGTACCGGTATTACAATTGATAAATAATTCCATAGCAAGATTCGGATTTTAAAAGTATCATAGTCATTGGGTCTACTATGTGCTTTCGGTAGGTGTGGTTCATTTGAGAGTGTAAATTACAATGTAAACGTGATTTTAGCGGTGAACGACCAAATTTTTCGATGAAATGCATATAAATTTTTATATTTTTCAAGATTTATGGGAAAACACAATGAATTTGGTAAGCTTGGCGAGCAAAAAGCCGCCGACTATCTTGTTAAAAAGGGGTATCGGATTGTATATAAAAATTATCGCTACTTAAAAGGGGAGATAGATATTATCGCAAAAAAAGGAGAGGTTTTGGCTATTGTTGAGGTGAAGTCCAGAAGTTCAGGATTTCTGGAGAATATTGCTGAAACGGTAAACAACAAAAAAATCAAACTGTTGGTTGCAACCGCGGACCATTATATCACTGAAAATAATTTAGACGTAGAAGCCCGATTTGATATCATCACCCTATTAAAAAAAGGAAGCCATTTTGAACTAGAGCACCTAGAGAACGCGTTCTATCATTTTTAACGATTTGTTTTATTTGTAACAATAAGTTATTTTTGTTTCAAATTCGATGCTAATGAAGACGATATCATCTGTAGTTGAAAACTATATCAAGAAAAAACCTTTTTTACAAAGCGCCTTGGCTCAAGGAATCATCAATCTAACCTCGCTTTCTCGTATTGTAAAACCAGAGATTGAAGATGAGTTAGGGAAGGATATTCGTAATGGTGCGATCGTAATGGCTTTAAAGCGTTTGTCGGATGATCTTGAATTTAGGGCTACCCACAAAATCGTAAAGGTTTTGAAGAATATTGGGGAGATTACGGTTCGGTCCAATTTAAGTGACTATACCTTTCTTTCTTCAGAGACGATTCTTGCCAATCAAGCCAAGTTGTTGGAAGAGGTGAATAAAAACCTGGATATTTTTTATACTTCTTCCCGTGGGGTCAACGAAATTAATATTGTGGTGAGCAACAGTTTAGATAAAACGGTTGAAGATTTATTTCAAAATGAACGATGCACGCAAAAGGCGGAGAATTTATCTTCGGTAACCGTGAAATTGCCTTCTGAGAACGTTTCCGTGCCCGGTATTTATTATTTTATTTTTCAGCGTTTGGCTTGGGAAGGTATTGTGCTTTACGAAGTAATTTCAACCACCAATGAGTTTACTATTTTGGTCAATGATGACCAAGTGGATGTGGCCTTTAAAACCATAAAAGATTTGAAGACGCTTTAACGTACTAAATAAAGCCTTCGGTTTTGCGTTTTGATTTTGTACAGTTTCTAATCATGATTAAAAAACGCTTTCTTTTTGGAGTGTTAGCGGTATTGCTAGCCTACCTGATTTACCTATTGTACATTTTTGTGCTCTCCCCAAAAACAAATTTGCAATCCATTTATCTTATTCCAGACGATGCAGTTTTTGTTGTTGAATCAGAACAACCGGTTGAAAGCTGGCGGCATATTAGTGAGAGTGCCGGTTGGCACCACCTTCAAAAAAACGGATACTTTGCTGAGCTTACTGAAAATATTCAGCGCGTAGATACTATTTTTAACGATAGGCGTAGGCTGTTTGAGTTTTTTGATGATAGATCCTTGTACCTATCGGTACACATGATTTCAAAAAAAGAATATGGTATCTTCTATGTGCTCGACTTAAAACGGATTGCCAAGTTGAAACTGCTCAAGACCTATTTGAATACGCTATTGAATGAGGGTTATGTACTAAGCAAACGTAGTTACCACAATCAAGAAATTTTAGAAGTATACGATAAAAAGAGTAAAGCGACCATGCATTTGGCCTTTATCAAAAATCAGTTGATTGCATCTTACACACATACGCTTGTTGAAGCGGCTATTGACCAATACCAAGAACCTGTTTTGGGGCGTAATCTTAATTTTATTGAAATCAACCAAAAAGTTGGGTATGAAGATTTGTTCAGGTTGTATGTGCAGTACGATTTTTTAGATGAGTATTACAGGCGTTTTTCCAATCAACCGACCGACTGGATAAATAGGGTAAGCAAGAATTTTTTGTTTTCAGGATTTAGTTTTGATTTGGATGCGAATAGTACGTTAAGGGCCAACGGTTATACCAATATCAGTTTCAAGAATGAAAATTATTTGGAAGCTTTGCAAAAATCGGGTACGGCAGCACGTACTATTCCGAAAATTGCACCTAAAAGAACAGCCCTTTATTTAAGTTATGGCTTCAATAGTTTTTCTGAGTTTTACAAGAATTTTGAAACGGTACAACGAACAAACAATTCAGAACAGTTTGAAGGATATGAAGCGGGAATAGAAAAGGTAGAAAAGTTTCTGAAAATAGATGTGAAGGAAAATTTTGTCAGCTGGATAGGCGATGAAATTGCCTTGCTACAAATCAAATCGGAAATTTCTAAAGGAAGGAATGATATCGCTTTGGTGGTGAAAACCAAAAATGTTGATAATGCCCAGGCCAATCTTGATTTTATACTACAACAGATAAAAAAGAAAACCCCAGTAAAATTTAAAGCTGTTAACTATAAAGAACATGAAATTAAATTCTTATCCATCAAGGGCTTTTTTAAAATTTTGTTGGGTAACCGATTTAAAGAATTTGACAAGCCTTATTTTACTACAATAGAAGATTATGTGATCTTTAGTGATAATCCGAACACCTTAAAAACCATTATTACTGCTTACACAGAAAAGGAAACCTTGTCCACTTCTGAAGATTTTAAAAAGTTCAACAATGCCTTTGAAAAGGAATCCAGTTTGTTTGTCTACAGTAATATTCCCGTGTTATATGATAACTTGTATGCTTTGGCTGATAATGCAACCAAAGCACAGCTGCGAAAGAATAAAGATTTTATAATTTGCTTTCCGCAAGTTGGATTTCAAATGACTCCTAAAGACGATCTATTTAAAAGTAGATTAATACTCAATTATCAAGATGTGGCGTCCGTAAGGGCAAAAACCCAATTTGAAGAGCCGTCAAAAACAAAGCGCATAGCTACAGATCAACGCGAGGTATCGGAGGCGATTTTTAACCTAAGCCCCATCTATCCTGATGATTTGACGGCCAAATCTTTTATCAAAAAGTTTAATGATGGCAGCATACGTTTTCAAGTGGATTTAAAAGATGGACTAAAACATGGTCGTTATGAAGCGTTTTATGCCAACGGAAAAAAGAAAATGACCGGTCGATATAAAGAAGATAAACAAGCGGGAACGTGGCGCTATTTTGATGCGGACGGAAATCAAGTTATAAAGAAGAGGTTTTGAATTTGGCTATACGCTATACTCGGTGCGCTTTACGCCAATCGCTATCTGCTTTTATCTCGGTAGAACTGAAGTAACAAAAGAAATTATTTTTGCCTACTGCCTTTTAACTAAACTCCCTCAATTTCTTGTTCATCACCCAAAACCAAAGGGGCTGTAATACTGCTAATAACATCATACCTGGATAGCCCGTTGGCATCTGCGGACTTTTTTCATGTGATTTTAAAACTTGATATTTTTTACTGCCATTGTAATGGTGGTCTGAGTGTCTTGATAGGTTGAACAATAAGGTTCTGCCAATAGGGTGGTCAGAGTTCCAAGAATGGTGATGTCGCACGGGCTCATAACGACCGTGTTCGTTCTTTTTGCGAAGCAGTCCATAATGTTCGATATAGTTGACGGTTTCCAGAAGGATAATCCCTATTGCTGCCGCTCCTAAAAAGGCGATGAGTACCGCAGCGCCAAAAACAAAATAAACCAGACTTATTAATGCCATATTGGCTATGGAATATACCACCATTCGGTTTTGGAACGACAACCACGATTTGCCCAGTTGCCTTAGGCGATTGTTTTCCAGTTGCCAGGCTTCAAAATAACTGCCAAAATGAGAACGCATCCAATAAACAAAAAGTAGTTCGTTTTTTCTTGCTGTAGCCGAATCTTGTGGCGTTGCCACGTTTCTATGATGTCCTGCGTTATGGTAAGGTAGAAAATGGGTATCTAAAGAAGTCAATAAAAGTAGTTCGCCCATCAACTGTTCCCAACGTTTATGGCGATGGCCAAGTTCATGCCCCACATTGATGCCAACAACACCACACATAAACCCCATGGCGGTTATTCTACCAATATATTCCAGAGAGCCATAGGGTGTATCATTTATGACCAGAAAAAAATAGACCAAAAAGCCAACCTGAATAGGTAGTGTTCCGTAAAGGATATAATCGTAAATAGTTTGGTTTTTTTCATCATCCGCTACCTTTTTATCCATGTTTTCTTTGTCCGCAGGAAGCATCAATTCCAGTAATGGAACGAAACCAAAGAATACAATAAGCGGTAAAAATGTCCAAATACCATCCATATTAAAAGCGATAAAAACAGTAACGGGAATCGTATAGACAAAAAGATATTTTAAACGGTGGATGAGTTTCATTTTGAAATGCCTTTAGTGATAATATTAATAAGGTTGTCAAAATGTGTTTCCAATCGGTCGTATTCTCCTTTTAAATAAAAGTTTGGTTCCAAGCCTTGTAAGAGCATCACCAAAACTTGACTGTAAACCAAATGGTCACCTGGCAGCGCCAACTGTTCTTCCGCCGCACCACGGCCAATCAATTGCATGATTTGTGCTACTTCCCACGCAACGGTCTCTTGTTTTATTCCATCTACAAAATCGTAATGCTCATAGAAATTGGGACGAAGGGTTTCTTGATAGTTGGGTGCATGGCGCAAAACTTCCATTCGTTTTAGCATGTATTTTTTAAGGACAACTCGTGAATCTGAAGTGGTGTCAGCAAATACCTTGGTCAATTCAGCCTTTAAGGTATTGAGTTCCTCTAAGACAACAGCTTCAAACAAAAGGGCTTTACTTCCAAAATGATAATAGAGGGAGCCTTTGGCTTTTTGGGCAGATTCTGCAATGTCTTCCATGGCAGTTTTATAGTACCCATACTTGCTAAAGGTTGCGCCAGCTGCTTGTAGTAATTTTTCTTTGGAAGTAAGTTTTGACATTTTGACTAAAACAGAATATTAGTCAAATATAATGAAAAATTACTAATAGCGGTTCGCTACGATAGCGGTGATTTTTATTACTCCATACGGCGATAATCTAGCCCGGGTCTGTCACAAGGCAGTCCGCCACCTGAAATCGTTATGTTTGAGGTGAACAAAAACCACTCTTCCAAAGTCCTTGTGCAATTGCTGATGAGTTCATTTTGTTCGGTATTCCATAAGACCAAGTATTCTTGGTCATCTCTTAATCGTATTTCAAATACTCCAGTTGCTTCTAAAGTTGCTGTGTCTTGAATGCGGGTACGCACAAAAGTACTGTCATTGGCCAATTGAATTGTTTCTTGAAAAGGCAAATCATCCGCTTCAAAATACTCGCCAGAAAGTCCAGCATTTAACCCTGCCAAACGCCAGGTTTGGGGTAAGCCTTCACTGAATTCTTTCACGTCGTCAGTATCTGAACAAGAATATAGTAAAAGCAGTAATACAATGCCTAGAATGTGCTTCATTGGTATAGCTTTTCTTAAAGATGTTTTCTATGCCCTTTGGTTGCTTGCCCTATTATGCTTTATAGGTTTTGCTCTTTTTTGAAAATGAAAAGGGATTTTAACCCCTGTGTTTACTCAAATGCCGTCTAAATGTCGGGTCAAATCCAATTAAATTCCTTTGGCTTGTTTTATCTTGATCGTAACATTGCTTTAAGTATAAAACCAAAATAATGAAACAGCTATACATGGCATTGCTCTCTTGTTTCCTTTTACTCTCTTGTCAGAATAGTAAAAAGGGAGTGTATGTATGTCCCCCGTGCGATATGGATTGTGATACATTAGCCTTCTCTACCTCTGGAAATTGTCCTCATTGTAAAATTGCACTGGTTCAAAAAGAAACACTCGCGGTCCAGACAGATCTAAAAGTAAATGAGGTTGAATTTAAAAGTGGATCAGGGGTGTTTTTGATTGAAAGTGGTTCAGACAACGGTAAAACCATTTTAGTACATTATCACAAACCTAAACGTTTCAATGCCAATTCAAAAGTAATTTTTATTTTACCAGGTGCAGGTCGAAATGGAAAAGATTACAGAAACGCATGGGTGGAACCATCAGAAAAATATGGCGTACTGGTTTTGTCACTAGAATATTCTGAAGAGCATTACCCTGGACTTCGGAGCTATAACCTTGCAGGAATGATTTATGATGTGGACATTCAAGAAGAAACCTTTCAAATAAATACAAATGCTAAAGAATGGATATTTGATGATTTTGATAGCATCTATAAAATTGTACACACAACACTTCATTTAAAACAGGATACGTACGATATGTTTGGTCATTCGGCCGGAGGTCAAATTTTACATCGACTAGCACTATTTAAACCTAAAAATAATGCGGATCGAATTCTCGCGGCAAATTCTGGTTGGTATACTGTTCCAGTGGATTCTGAGCCTTTTCCATATGGTTTACAAAATTTTGAGTCACAAGCTCATGAGATAAACTTTGATACCAAATTGACAGTTTTTTTAGGCGAAAAAGACGATATGAATGAAACTAGGGGTCATTTAAGGCATTCTTCAATAGTTGATAAGCAAGGTTTGGACCGAATTTCACGGGGTAATTATTTTTATTATAAAAGCAAAGAAATTGCAGAGAAGTCTGAAAAGGAATTTAATTGGAGAATCGAAATAGTCCCAAATGTTGGGCATGATTATAAAAAGATGAGTATTCAGGCGGCTGAATACCTTTATAAGCAATAAGGTAAAACGGACATCTTTTAAAAATGATGGTCAAGAA
>CAYGUO010000073.1:0-2753 GCA_964353095.1 uncultured Flavobacteriaceae bacterium
TTAGATCTATCTAAGGATGTTGAAGAGCACGAGAGCGCTTAATGCGAAAGCTTCTCTAAGCTTAACTTTTCCCCATCAAAAACGGCATAGGTAAAGTAATTGATCCAATCCCCAAGATTGACATAGGTAGCTCTTTCGTTAAGCTTAATTTCTAAGGGGAGGTGGCGGTGACCAAAAATGAAGTAATCAGTATGTTGGCTTTCTAGTTTTCGCTTACAGTATTGCACTAACCATTCGTTTTCTTCCCCAAGGAATTTAGCGTCTTCATCACCTGAAATAATTTTGTTGCTTACGGACATATATTGACCTAAGCGTACTCCCAAATCGGGGTGTAACCAACGAAAAAACCATTTTGATACCGGATTGGTAAATACTTTTTTCATTCGTTTAAAGCCTTTGTCACCAGGGCCTAAACCATCACCATGACCAATAAAAAAAGAAGTGTTGTTGATTTTTATTTGCTGTGGTTCATGAAAAACCGGAATATTAAGTTCTTCCTCAAAATAACCATTCATCCAAAGGTCATGATTCCCTACAAAGTAGGTAATAGGAATTCCAGCATCTGAAAGTTCGGCCAATTTGCCCAAGGTTCTTGTAAACCCTTTTGGGATGACCTTTTTGTATTCAAACCAAAAATCAAAAAGATCGCCCATTAAATAAATTGCGGCAGCATCTTCTTTAATACTGTCCAACCATGCGACAAACTTTTTCTCTCTTGGCAAACTGTCGTTACTTGTTGGAGCGCCCAAATGGTTATCACTGGCGAAGTAAACTTTTTTGTCTTGGTTGAGGGTTATGGTTTTCATTCCATTCAAATATAGCCAATGAAATCTTTAGAAAAACTGATATCCCAAATAAGCACTTCCAATTACTAAAAACGGGCCAGCTATCATCAATAGAATAACACTGCCTCGATATAGACCCCAAAATGAAATGGTTTTCATATCATCCATTTTCTTTTTATCGTAGACTATTCTTACTTTTTCGCCAATTTTATAGGGTGCGGGATATGATTGTATTTTGCTGGTGTAAGTTCTAATTTCTTGTCTTCTATCGGTGTATTCGAAAACAGGGGCATACATATTATTATTTTCACCGCGGGTAACCACAAATTCTTTTACAATAGCTGTGGTTTTTATTCCATCTTTCAATAGATGATGTGTTTTTTGCAACTGTAGGTAGGCCGTGTAAGCCAAAAATGAACCTATTGAAAAGAGTACTCCATAAAATAATATCCACCAGTTCATTCTGCCCATCTTCTGCTTAGCGCTTAAACCTTTGGTTATTTCTGACGCGAGTAAAAATGTATACCCCTATGACCAAAAGTGCCAATAAAGGAAGTATAAGGTCACTATTTAATATTGAAAGAACATCCATGAATTTAATTTTAGCTTCTTTTTAGACGAAGTAATAACGCTAGACTAACAACGAACAATGGCTCTCTTTATTTTTTTCGGACAAATAAAGCTACAATTGCTGAAGTCACTACACCCATTGCTAAAGCACCAAAGGTTGCTTGAATCACATAGCTTTTGAAATTAAAATAGGCTTCTGCAGTATCTTGACTCATCCCCCCATTTTTAACGGTATATGCAATAGCATTTTGAAAATAATCAGGAGTGATGAATTCATGGGTAATATATTGAGAAATTGGCGCAAGAACAGCCACAATGACACTAATGATAATTCCAGATACAAAGCCTTGTACCCAAGTCATTTTCCCTCCTAGGTCTTTATTCCGTTTTTCAAGCAGGGCAAAAACAAAAACAGCAATCGCTATGATAGCAAAGAAATTCGTGTAAATAGCATGCTTTTCAATAAGGGTATCATGCCAGCCCACGGTTTTTTCAAGCACCATCCATAAAAGACCGGCAATAGTAAAAATAACACCCCACTTAATTTCAGTTGCGAACTTTTTCATCATGTTAGTTTATTGGTTACTAAGCTATAAGATATAAAAAATTATTTTTTAAACTTGGCCAAAGCTTTTTTGGTAGCATCTGATAACGCCAATTTTCCAGACTGTTGTGCACGCTCAATTAAAAGTTCAGACCAATTTTCCGTGCCTTGCCAAAGCGCTTTTTTCATGATGGACAAAGCCTCAGGGTTATGGGTGGCCAAACTCAAGCTATGTTGGTCTATTTCTTTATCCATTTCTGAAACAGAATCAAAAACTTTTGAAAACAAACCTTTTTCTTTTGCCCAGTAGGCATTTTTCCATTCCGTGGGGGCAAATGCCAATTCTGCCAGACCGTCTTTGCCTATTTTACGTTCTACAGCAGGAGCAATGACCAATGGAGCAATACCAATGGAAATTTCTGAAAGTTTGATGGCAGCATCTACTGTGGCATATACATAATCGCAGGCTGCTGCTAGACCAACGCCACCGCCAACTGCCTTGCCTTGAATTCTGCCTATAATAGGTTTTTCGCAAGTACGCATGGCATTAATTACGTTGGCAAAACCACTAAAAAAGGCTTTCCCTTCAGCTAAATTAGAAATGGCCACTAATTCATCAAAAGAGGCGCCAGCACAAAAAGCACGTTCCCCTTCGGATTTTAATAGAATTAAGGAAACACTAGTGTCTAAGGTTAGTTTACCCAAAGTATCGGTAAGCCTTTGTAGTAACTCTGACGTGAAGGAGTTGCTTGCAGGATGCCCAAATTCAATGGTGGCAACGCCTTGTTCAATTTTGGTATATAAACTTCCGTTAGGTCGGGTTGTTGACATTATTTTCAGGTTTCAGGTTTCAG
>CAYGUO010000073.1:2853-14568 GCA_964353095.1 uncultured Flavobacteriaceae bacterium
TTTCAGGTTTCAGGTTTCAGTCTCTTGTCTCTTGTCTCTTGTCTCTTGTCTCTTGAGAAAATCTAAATTACGGGTTTTGAAGCAATGGTCTAAACTTACTCCTAAACTTCCATACCAAAGCACCGCCCCTAATGGCCATCCAAACCACAAAAGCAATCCAAATGGAGTAAAAGCCCAATCCAAAATACTTACCTAAATAAAGTGCTGGAACAAAACCTAAAAAAGTGGCTGTAAGCAATACGTTTCTCAGGTATTTCATTTCCCCCAATCCTTTGAACAATCCATCAAAAACAAATGCCAGCGTATTCATAGGTAGGCCTACAATTACGATAAAAAAGATACCATAAAAGGTTTGAAGTACGATTTCTTCATTTGAAAAAATCCGTCCTAAAGGATAGTAAAAGATAAACCCTATGACCATCAGAAATAAACTGACCACCATGCCATATAGAATAATTTTTTTGGCAAGTGACCAAAGTCCGTTATAATCTTTTTCTCCCAACAGCTTCCCGCCCATACTATTGCCAGCAGCGCCGTAACCATCTATAAAAAAGGCGGAGAACAACCATAAGTTAATCGCGATGGTATGTGCCCCAATAAAGCGATCGCCAAGGGCAGTTGCTTCACGAACAGCTAGGATCAAGGCGGTATTTAAGGCTAAGGCTCTTACAAAAAGGTTAAGGCTCATAAATATCAATCGCTTGAGTTCTTTATTAAAAGGAAATCGAAGTTTTAAACTGATATCCGTTTTGGAACGAAGCAAAAAGAAAACCAAAATAGCCATTACACCTTGAGAAATGAGGCTTGCCCAAGCGGCACCCTCTAAATACATGGCAGGGATAATACCTTCTATTCCGTAAACCATGATAAAATCAAGGATAATATTTAAGACTGCTCCTATTATAGCAATCAGCATGGGGTAATAGGTGTTTTGTAAGCCTCTAAATATACCAAAAACAGCAAAAGTGAAAAGCGTTAATGGAAAGCCCCAAACACGAATAGAATAGTATGAAACGCAGTATTTTAAAATTTTGCCTGATGCTTCAAACAGTAAAAATATTTCTTCGACAATGAAAATTGTACCAAATAAAATAACAAAGCTCAGCATTATATTTAAGAAGATTGCTTGAGCGGGTAGGTCGGCTACCTCTTTGATTTTCCCTGCACCTAGATACTGCGAAATAATGGCCGAAATAGCACTGCGAGTTTGGCCTAGTACCCAAATCAGCATAGATAAAAAAGAACCTACGATACCCGCCGCAGCTAGTGATTCTAAACCATCCACAGGAATGTTGCCCACAATAGCGGTATCGGTGATGGAAAGAATAGGTTCTGCAATGCCTGAAATTGTTGCTGGTATTGCTAACCGATTGATGTTTTTAAAAGTAACTGCAGTTTTGGTTATCATTGGGTTACAAAACTAACTCATAGCAATGAAAAGGATGCGTACTTTGTTTGGGAAAGAAAATATTGCCCAACCTTTCATAACCCCTTTTTTTGTAGAACTTTTGGTTACGTCTATTTTGCGAAAAGGTATCTAGCCTAACGGAATCATAAAGATGGGCGATTGCATGGTTTTCTGCAAAGTCCATCATCATTTGAGCGTAACCCTTGCCTTGATAGTTGGGGTGAACACATAATCTGTGAACGTACAGATTATTTCCATTTTCAGTGAGCCATTTAACGGGCAGGTATTCTTTATCGATCAAAGGGGTAAGAACAATGGCACCAATAACCTTATCCTCTTGTAACAAAACATATAGTTCATTCCGTTTTAAATCTGTTAAAAAAACTGCTTTAGAAGGATAATGCTTGTTCCACTGAAAAATACCTTTTTCTTGCATATGTAAGGCGCAAGCATTGGTCATGGAAAGAATTTCACTTATTTCAGATAACTTTGCAAGGCGTATCATGAATTGATTTCGATTAAATTGTAAATTTAGAGTATAATATTAATAACCAGACCATGAACAATATTTTGGTACCCTTGGGCACATCGCCAGATTCAAATGAAACTTTAAAATATGCCGTTGACTTTGCCGCTGATTTTGGTGCAAAGGTTTTTATAATGGACGTTTATCAGGTTAGTTCAAGTGCTGGCAGCCTTGGTAATGTTGAGAAAAAGGTAGTAGCTACCAATATTGAAAAAATTAAGGCATTGGTTGCTGATATGGATACCAAGGGAGTGGATGTCAAAATCGCTTCTTATAATGGTGACATTGTAGACGGATTAAAGAAAATAGCAAAGGAGCTTGAGATTGATTTGATGATTATTGCGCCTAGGAGTAATGATATCAATGAAGAATTGTACTTGGGGAATACCTCTGGCCGTATGGTAAAAGAAACCGATATTCCATCTTTGATTGTGCCTAAAGGAACTACGTACCGCCCTATAAAAAATATTTTAACAGCTTTTAAATCTGGTATTGTTAAAAGAAGTAGTGTGTTACAACCATTAATTGAAATTAAGAACAAGCACCATGCTGAGGTGAATTTATTGCTGGTTAAAACACCAGGCTATACAGAGGAAGATTTACGGATTAATACTGCTTTGCTAGACGTGAGCCGTAATTTGACCATTTCCGATAATGGCACAACGTACCATGGCGTATTGGAGCATTTTCAAGATAAAAACCCAGAGATGCTTTGTGTTTTCAGAAGAAAACGTGGTTTTTTCAAAAAACTTTGGGAGAAAAGCACCATTTTAAAGGCTGAGTTCCACGCTAAAATTCCTGTGTTGGTATTGAGTTCTAAAAAAGATTAAGCCTCATAGTATTTTGAAGTTGGTGTAAAAAGTAGTTCCTTTGCGTAAGCCAAAAGGGGGATTAGCTCAGCTGGCTACCCGCCCGAACGTGCCGTTAGGTACGGGCTGGGAGCGCTAACAAAGAGTTTTGGTTTATTTATACGTTCTTTATAGTGATATGTTTAACAGGTTTTATGTTGGTATTTCCAATGACGTTAACCTTAGAATAAAGGAACACAATGCTGGTAAGGTAAAAAGTACCAAGGCATACCAACCTTGGAGAATTGTTTATACTGAAACCTATGAAAGCAAACAAGAGGCTAGGATAAGAGAAAAATATATGAAATCAGCCGCAGGTCGCCGATGGCGAAAGAAAAATATTAAAACGGGGGATTAGCTCAGCTGGCTAGAGCGCTTGCCTGGCAGGCAAGAGGTCACCGGTTCGACTCCGGTATTCTCCACTAATATTCATAGGGCTTCAAGAGTTTTCAACTTTTGAAGCTTTTTTATTTGCACGCAATTTGCACGCAAAACCGGTTTTAAATTAAGCTTGGTAATATTTGATTCATATTGGTTTACTTTGATAGTTCTTCGCTAATTACAGAATGCTTTTCTGTAAAAACATCACACCCCTTAGACGCTTTAATCTTCAATATTTAGGATATTTAAGTCCCCTAAAAGGTCAATTAACGGGAATATTAAAAAAGACCAAGAAAAGGACACTCTTAAATATAGTTTTTATGTTTGGATAAAAGCGTCTCAAAAATCGGCCATTTTAGGGGACAACCATAATCTGTGGTATTGAGGGAATTTATCTTTATCTTTAAAGATGTCAGCAACTAACTAGAAATTTATCAATGGATAAAAAAGTATTACTCCTTTTAGCTTTTCTTTTAATCTTTGGCTGTAAACAGGAAACTAAAAAAGAATCTGGACATGTTGTCCAAGAATCTCAAAAAACATGGTGGAAAGAAGGTATCCTATACCAATTATACCCGCAAAGTTTCAAGGATACCGACGGAGATGGATTCGGTGACTTTCAAGGTGTAATTGAAAAGCTGGATTACCTCGAAAGTCTGGGCATCAACATAGTTTGGATGAACCCCTTCTTTGAATCGCCTTTGGTAGATAATGGATATGATGTCAGTGATTACCGGGCCATTTTGCCACGGTACGGTACGATGGACGATTTTGATGCTATGTTGGACGGTATGCATGAAAGAGGCATCAAGTTTGTGCTCGATGTAGTCGTGAACCATAGTAGCGATCAGCATAAATGGTTCAAAGGGGCAAGCAGTTCGAGAGATAACGAATATCATGACTACTACCACTGGTGGCCTGCTGAAAAAGGCGAACCACCACATCGACACAGTTTATTCGACCCAGAGGGTGGATGGGATTATGTGGAGGCAGTAGATGCCTACTACTTGCATACGTTTGCCGAAGTACAACCCGATTTGAATTGGGAAAATCCCAAGGTACGTCATGAAGTATACGATATTATGAAATTTTGGGCAGAAAAAGGGGTGGACGGTTTTCGTATGGACGCCTTTCAATTTGCAAGTAAGGATACCACATGGCCAGAATTTCCGGAGGGACACGAGAAAGACTTTATAAAATGGTACGGTATGCGACCACAGCTCCATGAGTATTTAAAGGAAATGTATACGGAGGTCATTGAACCCTATGAGGTATTCGCGGTTGCAGAGGGTGCAGGAAGTACCTTTGAGGATGCCCATAAAATAGTTGACGCCGACAGAAAGGAACTTCAGATGGCCTACCATTTTGAAACGGTCGATATGTCGAGAACACCCGAAGGATATACCTTAAAAGAATTCAAAGAGGTTTTCTCCAGTTGGGACGAAGCTTTTACAGAAGAAGGCTGGATTGCCATATTTCTGTCTAACCACGACAATTCGAGAATGGTATCACGGTTTGGAAATGATAGTCCCGAATTCAGGACCGTTTCCACCCAAATGCTAAACACCTTTTTGATGAGCATGCGCGGTACGCCCTATCTCTACTATGGCGACGAACTTGGGATGACCAATATCGACATGCCAGATATTGGGGAATATGTAGATATAGAGGCCAAGGGAAAATATCAAACCGCCCTTAAATCCGGAGAGGATATGGATGCCTTCATGGAGGTATTGAACTACAGTTCACGTGAAAATGGCCGCTCTCCAATGCAATGGGATACAACCGAACATGCAGGTTTCACTACCGGAAGCCCTTGGAAAAGAGTAAACTCCAATTTCAAGGAAATCAATGTAGCCCTCCAGGAGAAGACTCCAAATTCGGTATTGTCGCACTTTAAAAAAATGACGGAAGTCCGAAAGAATAACCCCGTTTTGGTTTATGGAGATTATGAACAACTGATACCTGACCACGAAATGGTCTACGCTTTTACTAGAACTTTAGAAAATGATACGTTATTGGTGCTTCTGAATTTTTCAGAAACGGAGTCAATTATTGATATGGAAACGCTAAATGGTCAAAATATATTAATCAACAATTATGATGATTTAGACATAGAAGGCACATCAGTAAAGCTTCAACCTTATCAAGCTGTTATTGTTTCTATGGAAACAGAAGGTTGACTTGGTTTCTTCAAACCAACGTTTTTTAAGACAGCATTTTTAAATAGATCGCTAATCTTTCTTCACGCAGTAATAAAATATCGAACCATAATTAAGATAATCTAAATATTAAATCTGCCTTTTAGAAGTACTTATTTTCTAGTTCCTTCGGTATTGTGCAGAAACTAAAAAAGAACACAATAGAATAGAAAAGAAGAGAGCTTTGTTTAGAATGGTTTTGAGGGGAAACCTTATTATTAAAAATAGCTTCAATACCGTATGGCTAAAAGCTTTAGCCCCTAGTTGAATCATCTGTAGTTTGGTTATAAACTACAAGGTAATCTTAGATATAGATGCGCTGTAATAAATATTGTATACTTAAGTATTTGTTGCGTTAACAGGGTAATACTTGATGTTTTGCCTATGCAAAATGGGATGGGGAAAGCTGTCAGCCATTGACCTTAACCTAGTATTTAGCGCCTTTATTTACCACTGTATGCCTTTAGGATAGTGTTTTTTCAAATAGGTACTAACGGTACCAATATCCTCTTTACTCGTCAAATCAATCACGTGTTCTGAAACGGGAATGACTTCTACACTTTTAGGAATTTGACCGACCATATTGAGTAAGGCCGTGGGCAGCTCTTTTTCATTTCGCTCAGGATGAACGGGGCAGGTTTTTAGAAAAGGGAAAAACTGTTCACCGGAAAATTTAAAAATATTCATACTTACCCTAAGTTTTCCGTCAACATCGTTATATGTAGACACTTCTGAACTGTCAGGTTTCTCTACAATGGATACTAACTTTTTTTGCGCATCAAACGTCATCAATGCAAAGCGGGCAATACGTTCAGTAGGGTATTGAAGTCCGTCGCGGTCATAGCCAGCCAATGCGTTGGACGCTGTCGTACTTCTTAATGCGTTCAAGACGTGTACTGAATAGAGGTTGTCACAGTTACACACCGTAAATGCACTTACCTGAAGTTCAGGGTACTGTTCTAAAGCTTGCAAAACAGCATCAGCAGTACCAAAGGGCTTTGTGCGATTTTTAGGAATATATTGTCTAGTATAAGAAATATTGAGCCCGTAAAAAGTGTTATTGCGTTCTTGGTTTCCATAAACTTCTTGAAACAAGGTATCGTTTTCTCCAATAACGATATATACGTTTGTGTAGCCTGCATTTTTAGCATTATAAAGCAAATAATGGAGAAAAGGCACATTTTCAGCCCCAATTTCGATGAGGCCTTTATTACGGGTATTGGCCTGTGCGATTGCTTTTTTGGATAGCGAGGTGTTGCTATCGTTTTTCTTCATTCTTGAAGAAGCCCCTCCCGCTAAAATAATGAGGTTATCATGCATGTTGTTTGGTTATAATTGAATTCCTTTGGCCACAGATGCGGTATAGGCGTTAACGGCTCCAGCGTTTTTAAGGGCCCTTATGATTTGCCCTTCTTTTTCTTTTGCAGCTAAAGCTACAATACAACCGCCACCGCCTGAACCTACAATTTTTGCGCCATAGGCACCAGCTTTTATAGCCGCATCAATCATATCATCTATTCGTGGCACCGTTATTTGCAACTCATTTTTTAAGATTTCATGGTGAGCACTCATTAGCGTTCCAATAGCTTTTACATTCGGGGTGTTCCGTTCAAACTCAAGCAATGCTTTTTGGGTAATTAAATGGTTTTGAACGGCGGCATTAAAATAGGGTTTTAAAGTGTGGGGCAATAGGGCTAGGTGTGCATCGATGTCGGCCAGTGTAATTTTATCGATGTGAAAGTCCTCCACTGTATTTTGTAAAAATTCCAAAGCGTCCATAGCCAAACGGCGTCTATCTGCTAGAAGGCCTAAAGTATCTTTTGGAATTCCAGATTCGCCAATGACTAAACCGGGCAAGTCTTTTTTAAAGCTTTTGTGCCTGGTGTTTGTTCCGGTTTCCAAATAAAGGATGTTGCCCAGAGCAATGCTATATTGATCCATGTTACCACCAGGGCCATAACGTTCCAAAACTTCTGCTTCATAGGCAATTTTAGCGATTTTCTCTTGGTTAATGGGTGTTGGAGTACCAAAGGCTTTGATTAAAAATCCTACCCAAACCAGCACAAGTGCCGATGAACTTGATAGCCCGGCATTGATGGGAATCGTTCCGGTTATGGTCAAATCATACCCTTTGTTGGCAAAGCAGCCATACTTTTGAAGCACCTTTAAAACGGCCATAAAAGTATCCTTGGGGTCGTAGGCATCAAAATTAATGGGGAGCGCAATATGTCGTGTTTCGTTGAGGTCTTGGAAGTCAATTTTAAAGTGGCCTGTATTGTTTTCGACCGCATGAAGCGTAATATGTTTATCAATGGCACAAGCAATGATAGGAAGCCCCAAATAGTCTTGGTGGTCGCCAAACAAACATACTCTGCCAGCTGCCTGAATCTTAATCATAGGTAAGATGTTGAAAAACTGCTATTAAAAGCTCCAAATTAGGACTTTTTTGGCAGTAGAACTTATTAATTTTGAGAGATTAAAAAATACATTATGGTGTTAGAAAATAAAGTGGCCTATATCACAGGTGGTACAAAAGGGATAGGTTTTGGTGTTGCAAAGGCATTGTTAAGCCAAGGTATGAAAGTTGCTATTAGCGGCAGAAACGAAGACTTTGTTGCGAAGGCGGTCGAGGCCTTGGGTTTTTCCGGTAAGGTTTTAGGGGTACAGGCGGATGTTACCAATTTTAAGGAGGAACAAAAGGCTGTAGACACTATCATTCAAAAGTGGGGTCGGTTAGATGTGGTTTTAGCAAATGCGGGAGTAGGCCATTTTGCTGCCGTTGATGAAATGGAGCCAGAACAGTGGAGGCAAATGATAGATACGAATTTAACAGGGGCTTTTTATACCTTAAAAGCAACAGTTAATGCTTTAAAAATTTCAAAAGGATACTATATGACCTTAGCTAGTTTGGCAGGCACCAATTTTTTTGCAAAAGGCGCAGGGTACAACGCTTCTAAATTCGGGGTTGTCGGCTTTACGCAGGCAGCGATGTTAGATTTAAGGAAGTATGATATTAAGGTTACCACCATTATGCCTGGCTCGGTAGCCACTAATTTTAACGGTCATGAACCGTCAGATAAGGACGCTTGGAAAATTCAGCCTGAAGATATTGGAGAATTGGTGGTTGATTTATTACAGATGCACCCAAGAACTTTGCCCAGTAAGATTGAGGTTAGACCTTCAAGACCAGATTTAAAGTAATTATTCTTGTGTGTCTTTAAAGGGTATTTCCGGATTGAAAACCTCTAGAATCAATTGGTGTAGTTGTATTTGAAACGCATCAATCACCGTTGCGTCTATTAAAGTGGTTTTTCTTACAGGGCTTCCTTCCTTAATTCCAAAAGACAATAGGCCGGCGTTTAAATTTTTAATGGATAGGATAGCGGCTTCCATATTGTTGGCCTTAGCAGTGCCTTGGTATAATAGCGCATAACATAAAAGTTGGAAAGCTTTGCTTTTTTTATCGTTTTTACTAAGCTCGTCATAGCTATTCAGCACTAAATCAGATGGACTTACATTACCGGTTTTATAATCAATAATTCTAAGACGCCCATCTATACGTTCAACTCTGTCCAGTTTTCCTTTTAGGGTAATGGGAAAGTCAAGTTCAGGAATATCAAGCCTGATATGGAGGTCTTGTTCTAAGGCTATAAGTTCAATTTCATGTTTTTTGACTTGTTTTAGTTCAAAAGCAATGACGTCATTGATATATTTTGAGATGACCTTATACACGATTAGGTTTTGACCCTGCAAGATGTTTTTATCTGAAAAGGTTTTGGCAAACTGCTCATGAACAACGGAGTCAATCTTTGGTTTTAAAGCAAGTAAAGCATTTGCAGTAAGTTTTTGACCGATTAAGGGCGTGTAAAGCACCTCTAAGGTGTCATGTATGATAGTGCCAAAGGTATTTGGGGCGATCGTTTCTTCAACCTGTGAAACTTCTTTTATTTTTAAAATATACTGTTTGTAAAAGGTATAAGGATTTCTAATGTAGGTGGTTAACGAGGTAGGTGAAAAACCGGATTTGGCATAGTGCTGAAGTTCGTTCACTAAGCCAGTCGTTTTAGGAACGGATTTAGCAACTTCTGGGGTCAGGGTAATTTTAGGAGCTGCAATGTTATGCGAAACATGTTTATTGATATTTTCGTCCGTAAGCAATTGACTGATAAACCTACTTTTTTCGCCACCTTCCAAAATATCGGGTTCGGTGTTGTATGTTAAATGGATATGCTGGGCGCGTTGTAATAAACGATAGAAGTGATAGGTGTAAACAGCATCTTTATCTTTAAAAGTGGGCAGATGGAACTCTTGCTTCACATCGTAGGGTATAAACGAGTTGTTACTTTTTCCCGCGGGAAGAATGCCTTCGTTAACGGAAGTAATGATAACGGTATCAAAGTCAAGCGTGCGCGTCTCAAGCATCCCCATAATCTGTAATCCACCTAAGGGACTTCCTTGAAAGCTTAAAGTTTCTAGGGATATCAATTCAGAAAACACGCTCTTCAGCGCCTTAAGGTCATGCAAATAGGCAAATTCAGCTACGTAAGACGACAACTGGTTGAATACGCTATTCAAAAGATAAAGACTCTCTAGCGCGATAAGCTGATTTCTTTTGGTTAAGAGGGGTTGAATACTGGTAATCAGTTGATTTGCAAATTCCAAGAAGCTTTTAGCGTTTTTTCTTGATTTCGGAAATATAGGGTTCAGATCGGTTTGAAAAAGCTCGTTTACTTGTGCGCTTGTAATAAAGGTGTAGTTATGCTTTAGAATATGAGTGGTGATGATTTCTGTAGTCGCGACATTTCCCTGGTTCAAGTATAACTTACAAATGGGGTTAGAAACAAGCTGAAGCATATCTTTATAATACCAGCCTGCATCGGTTTGATTGATGTAGAAGTCAAATAATACCTTGAAAAAATTGGCCGTTGTCGTTTGTTCCAAGGCGTAGCCCATAGTAATGTTTACTTCCGTTATTTCTGAAGGAATGGAATTCAGAATAACAGGAAGTTGGGACTCATCTGCGAGAACTAGGGCTATGGGTTTAGCTGTCGTAGGAAGCAAATCTTTTAAAAGTTGACCAATGTATTTGGCTTGGGATACACTTTTGGGAATGCCAGTAATTTTGATTTCTTTCGGCGCGTTATAATTAGCCGAAAAGCCCAAGGGGGTATTGGTTTCAAAATATTTCCATTTTTTGATATGCTGATTGATAAAATACCCCGCATCATGTAATGGGTCGTTTAGAAAATATTGATCTAAATCCCAATAAATTGAAGCATTGGAATGTTCTAAAATAGCTTGGATAATTTGAATTTCAGCGGTATTAAGCGCGTTAAAGCCAACGAAAACATGGGTTTTACTTTCTTGCTCTTTTAGATATTCGGAAATGCGTTGGTAGGCCCGTCTATAGCGCAGTCCTTGGTAAGACTGTTGGTCTGTTGTTAATTGCTTGTTGAGTTGTTCGTATAGGGTTTTAATGCTTTTAGTGAATTCAATATAGTCGGAAACAAGTTGTGACCGTTCACCGTTGGTAGACCATGTTTCTATTTTTTTAATTTCGGTGAGGTAGTCAAAAAGTTGATCTGTTGGAACTAGGTACCGGTCTAACTCATCAAAATCGGATAGTAAAGTGGGTGCCCATTGGTTGAATGCGTAAAAATCATCTTTATTAGGAACGGACGAATTTTGATAGACCTTGAATAAGGTAAAGAGGAGTTCGGTATTGGTGGTTCTTTTAAGTTTGGAAACCTGCACAATAAAATCTTCAATGCTATAGATGGCAGGGGTAAAAATAGGGATGGAGATACACTCCGATATATATTTCTTTAAAAAAGTAGCAGAGCGCACACTGGGCACTACGAAGATTAAATCATTGAAATCTCCATGTTTTTTATAAATATGCTGTACTACGTTTCTTAAAAAGGGTTCCATTTGTAAAAAAGAAAAGCCCCGACATTTATGTCGGGGCTTTTAAAAATATAATAACTTAAACTTATTTCACTAAGTTGATTTCAACTCTTCTGTTCTGTGCTCTACCAGCTCTATTAGCATTGGTAGCTATTGGCTTGTCTTCACCATATCCAATGGCAGTCAATCTATCAGAAGCAATTCCTTTGTCGATTAAGAAGTCTCTAACAGAGTTAGCACGCTTCTCAGATAGAGCTTGATTAGTTGAAGCACCACCTTGACTATCAGTGTGACCTTCTACCGTAAACTTAGCCGTTGGGTACTCACTTAAGATTTGGATGATATCAACCATTACAGATGTAGACTCAGCTTTGATAGAAGTTTTACCCGTATCAAACAAGATAGTTCTTGCATAGTCGTTCAATTGCTTCTGAACTTCTTCAG
>CAYGUO010000074.1:0-14554 GCA_964353095.1 uncultured Flavobacteriaceae bacterium
AACCACTTACCGATAAAAAGTGTCATTAAACGTGGAATAAACCAAATGACTGTTGATTCCCTCTATTAAGTAGGAATAATTTTTGAGCTACCGCCAGTTTGAAACTGCTGGCCGCAATAATAAACATGCACCGTATCAGATAGTTTACAGGGAAAGTTACAATCATAGCCTACTCGTAAAACCTATCATCTGAGCAAATATTCCCCCTTAGGGGGCTACCACTCCCTGACAACTACTCCCTGCACCAGCTGTACAACCATAGCAATGCTGCGAAATGATAATGTTTCTATCATTCAATAAATCCTCGTTATAGTCTTTAATATGTTTCACTTTGCTAGCCACTTTAAGATCTAGCATCTGGTTAAAATCGCAATCGTACAACCAGCCGTCCCAACTAATGGAAATGGTGTTGGTACACATCACATTGGCCACTGCAGCAGGGTTATAGGCTTCCACTAAAGCATACATATAATCTTCATAGTTTTCAGAGGCGATGAGGTAGTCTAAGAATCGCGCAATAGGCAGATTGGTAATGGCGAACAAGTTGTGAAACTGAATTCCAAAATCCTCATCCAAAGCTTTTTTAAAGTCTTTTTCCATAGCCATTTGGTCGCCTGGCAAATAGGCTCCTGATGGGTTATAGACTAAATCCAATCGCAAATCACTACCGGGCATTCCGTAACCACGCGCGTTGAGTTCTTGCAAAGCTTTTATGGATTTATCAAAAACTCCGTCACCCCGTTGTTTATCCGTTTTTCCACGGGTATAATGTGGCATAGAGGAGATGACGTGCACATTATGTTTTTTAAAGAAATCAGGAAGATGATAATACTTTTTATTCGCCCTAATAATAGTTAGGTTAGAACGAACGATGAAATCCTTAATTCCGGCTTTTGCAGCCTCTTCTACGAACCACTCAAAATCAGGGTTCATCTCCGGCGCACCACCGGTTAAATCTAAGGTATGTGCCTCTGTATTTCTAATAACCTCTAAACATTGCATCATGGTTTCACGGGTCATGATTTCCTTTCGGTCCGGACCAGCATCAACATGGCAGTGCTCACAAACTTGGTTGCACATATAGCCAACATTTATCTGAAGAATTTCTAACTTGTTTGGACGAAGGGGAAAATGGCCAATCTCGGCGATTTTATCTTTGAAAAAAGGAAGTTCGCCATCGGCAAAAATGCCACCATTTAAAATGTCGAGTTGTTTATTGCTTTGTGCCAACTCATTACCTTTTGCTTTTAATGATTTTGTAGCCATTCTATCTAGTTGTTGGTTGATGGTTGTTGGTTGCCTGTACTTTTTCTTAAACAATTAACGAAATACCATACAACGCCATTTATTTCTTTTTCTAATACCATTTAAAAAGGTTTAATCAATTGTAAATTACAGGTGAAAGCACTAAGATACAATCAACGGACAACGAACAACTGTCAACCCATTTACATACTCAACTTATCATACTTATTCATCATCTGTACCCCGTGCACTAAAGTTGCCCCACTTTCAATGGCAGCACCTACATGCACCGCTTCCATCATTTCCTCTTTGGTGACACCTTTTTGCAAACCGTCTTTGGTGTAGGCATCAATACAGTAAGGACATTTTACCACATGTGAAACGGCCAAGGCAATTAAGGACTTCTCCCTAGCACTTAGTGCGCCTTCTTCGAAAACCTTACCATAATAGTCAAAAAACTTCGTGCCGAGTTCTTCGCTCCATTCCGTGATTTTGCCAAATTTTCTTAGGTCTTTTGGGTCGTAATACGAATCTGCCATCTTTTTTTGTGTTTTAGGTGTGCTATTTTTTTGTTGTGAATGATCTAAATTAATTGGAATTCCCTGTTCTATTTTTTCCAATTCAGGTAGAATTTCCATGTTATCCCAAATGCCGGAAGAAAGCGTATCTGCATATTCTTCGGGCAAATGCTTCTTATACATCAGTTGTTGAGCGGTCTCAAAATCGTATTTAAAAGAACGATGAGTATATTTTATTGCATTGTGCTTAACTTCCAATATCATATACCAAACTCTGGTCGTTCCGTCATTTGCCGGCATACCAATAACACCAGGGTTTAACCATAGCTTGTCTTTTATACTTTGATGAAAGGGTAGTCCGCAATGTCCTGCGACAATCACATCGCTTTTGGTAGCTAAAAAGCAATTCTGCTTGCTGCTATTTGCGTTCGATTTGAAAATGAATTCGGATACGTTTCCATAATTTCCATGAACTACCGTTATTTTTTTTCCTCCAAACTTAAAACTAATGTTTTCTGGTAGTTCAGCTACCCAATCTAGCGATTCTTGAGAAAGATGCCCTTTAGTAAATGGAAACCAAAGTTTTGAAAAACCATCACAACGGCTTCCCGCTTTAAAATCGCAACCACAGTCTTCACTATTGCTGGCTAATTGTAGCTCTACATTGCCTGCAATAGATAAAGCCCCCCATTGTCTAAAAGCTTGAATTGTTTCTTCAGGTTGGGCGCAATATCCCGTAATATCGCCGGTACAGATACAGTTTTCTGGGGGAATGTGCCATTCTTTGGCTATAGAAATCAGTTCTTCTAAAGCCTGTAAGTTGCTATAGACACCGCCAAAAAGCAAGAGCTTTCCGGTTTTTTCACCCAGATGTTTTATTTCTTTATCCATAGCGGTATCAAATATAAGAGGATACAAGATAAAATACCCCAGAAATTGATCCAGAGTAGATCGGCGTATTTTCCGGAAGTAAAAATCAAGGCTTGCGGAAAACAATCGGATAATAATAAAATACCAAATAACAGTCCGCAGAAAACGCTCAAATGAAAGCTGATTTTAGGTACTTCTTTCTTCCAAAATATGAAAATGGGGGTTAAGCCAATCACCATGGTTCCACTAACCGTGGTGGCCGAAAGAATTTCTGCATCTAAAAACACGGGAATCGTGCCTAATACAGCTACCGCAATCATTGAAAGTCTTCCAAAGGTAAGGGAGTTGCCTAAATTTAAATCCACCGATAATAATTTGGAGAAGGACGAAAATGTGGAGTCTAAGGTAGATGCTGCTGAGGTAATCATAATGAAGTTGATGACCAAAAGGATAATCAGGCCAAAAGCTTTGCCCACCTCAACTGCTGCCTGCCCTTTCATGCCCTGTGCTTGAGCATACACCCCAATTATACTGAAAAGTATAATACAGATAGCGCCTATTGCCCCAGCCCAAAGAAAGCTCTTTAGCGTAATTTTAGGACTGCTAATAAACCCTCTATCGGTCAATACGGGATCATGAAATGGATAACTAAAGGACTGAATTAAAGCTGCAAAAAGAAGATTGAGTCCCATGTCAAAAGTCCAACTTCCTGAAAGCACGACATTATTGGTTGAAAAATTAGTAGCAGGTTCAAAAAGTACCCAAAGGATAACGCCCAGTAATATGGCAAATAACCCCATCTGTATCACATCAGTAAAAATAGAACTGCTTAAGCCCCCTTTTAGGGCATAAGCTAGCGTTAAAATAGTGAAAACGATAATGGCCCAATAGTACGCAGCAGTGCCTATGTCGCCAAAATAACTACCAATGACCATGGTATTGCTCCAAACTTCATTAAATAAGCGAAACGCTATCAAAATGGAGAAAATTGCTATGGCTGCCCTTCCAAATCGTTTGGTCAAAAAGTGGTGTATGCTTTCAAAACCTCCTTCGGTACGCATTTTATAGATTATATAACCCGCTACCGCAAAAGATAGATAATATCCTGCATAGGCTACTCCGCCAACAATTCCAAATTCTAAACCTAGGTTAGCAGCGTTGGTAATACTTTTTGCAAAAATCCAAGAAATGACCAAGCTACCCATAAGCATAAAGGTATTTGGAGTTTTTTTGTTTTGAACTGCCCTAAAAAACTGACTGGTATTTTTAGCTAAAGGTGAAAAGAGAAAAAGCAATAGACTAGAAACAACCACTAACGCCCACTGAAGCCAGGCTCCCTCCGCCCCTAAAGGGAGAACTTCTATAAGCAGTATGATGCCATTACATGTCATTTAATTCTATACGTTATAATCTTCATTCAACTATATAATTCGTCCCAGTAATAATTCGCCCTTTGGGGCTAGGGGGCTTCATCCCACCAAACTTGTACATTAATACTATTCCCTTCCGTTTTGCCCGCTGCTGCTTCATAATTAGCCGCATTCAGTGCTTGTTCCTCTGCTGGATAGGGCATACGAACGGGAAGCAAGTCATTATTCAAGCTCGCGGAAATTGTCTTTAACTGCGGAAAGCCTGTTCTGCGATATTCTATCCAACCCTCATAGCCGTTAATGATATTCGCAATCCATTTTTGTGTAATGATATTTTCGATGGAATCTCCGGCGTTGTAGGCCGCATTGCCAGTTAAATAGTCAGGTGGCAATTCGGTATTCCAATATTCAAATGCTTGGGTTACTCCAATCTCATACAAGTTTTGGGGATCTGCTGAAATCAGTCCGCGTTCAGCAGCTTCTGCCAAGAGAAAATAGGTTTCCCAACTGGTCATAAAATTGGCGTCCAAAGCACCGGTATTTTCCCTGAAGGCCGTTCCTGCCAATGAGAAATCCGCTAAAACTGCTGCGTTTTGTGTGGCATCGATACCATTTAACAAACCGTTGAACCCATTGGAACCACTATTTGAAAATGGACGGAACAAAGTTGAAATCCGAGGGTCGTTTAAATCCGTTAAAATTTCATCCATCGTTTCAGAAAGAACGAAGTTGTTGAAATCTCCAATGCGCAATCGTGCCAAACGGAAGTTATTCGGTTCACCATCATTAAAATCGAATTTGGCATTCTGTGTATTATCACTTATAAAATCAGCCTCATTAAAAAGTGCTTGTAGTGCTGTTGCATTATCTTGAACATTTGAGGTACGCATTAAAAACTTGATTTGAAGCGATTTTGCAAAACGTACCCATGCTTCCAAGTCACCATTGAAAAGTATATCTCCTTCAAGTACTATGGTACCATTGTAATTTTCAATGGCTGTGATACCCTTTTCAAGATTATCAAAAATGCCACCTTCCGCTAGGTAAATGGCTTCTTGGTTATCATAAACTGGGGTTACCGTTACCCCTTTTCCTTGAAAACCTTCAAAGTAGGGTACATCACCAAATATATCGGTTAGCGTCCCTGCCATATAGGCCTTGAGAATTCGTGATGGCCCCTCATACACTTCAAAAGTGGAATTTTCCAATGCCAATCTTAAAATCTGTTCGTTATCGCGAAGATTGGTATATAATATCGGCCAAGGATTACCGCCCAGTTGAGGCGATTTTAAATCGTGGCGATCAAACAAATTAAAATCTAAAGCAGTTCTATACTGCCCTAATAAATCACCTGCGGTAAAACCTTCGTACGACATTTGTTCGCCGTAATCATATATTACTTGCCGTAACAACAAACTAGGTTGCACAGAAACTGGCTGATTAGGATTGGTATTGATTTCTTCAAAGTCTTTGGTGCAGCTGGAAAGCGCAAAAACAAACACAAAAATCAAATACAAATTTGAGTTTTGCCTTGCGCTATTAAACGTTCGGTATCTGTCTGCTCGAGCGGAGTCGAGAGCTATTGGTTGAAAAGAATAATTTGTTCTCGACTGCGCCGCAACTAACATTATTTTTTCTAAAAGCTTATATCTAAATCTCATCATCTTCTAATTAAAAATTAAACCCAGCCTTAAAACCGATGCTTCTGGTCGTTGCGTAAGACATATCTTCCACCCCGCCTACAAAACCTTGTCCTTGTACTGCAAATTGCTCAGGGTCAAAATGCGGGTTTTCGGTAATGGCAAAAAGGTTTCTGCCAATCAGCGAAAGGTTTAAACTTGCATTTTGTTGTAAGAATTTGATGTTCTCAAAAGTATAGCCAACGGAAAACTGTCGCAGCTTTAGAAAAGAAGCGTCATAAGTGTTGTTCTCTTCGTGATTGCGATCATAAAATTGGCGATAGAAACTTTCAGCAGTAACTGAGGTTGTGTTGGACGTAAAAACTGGGTTTTCTGCTGTACCTGTATTGACGACTCCTTCTGGGATGATACCTTCCTCAGGGCGAAATGCGGTTTCGGCCAATTGCCCCCCTACGTTACCTAAAGCCCTTGTTCTCGAAACGATAATACCCCCTTGGCGCCAATCGAATAGAAACCCAAGGTTCCAGTTTTTATAGCGGAACTCATTATTGAAACCCAACATAAAATCGGGGTTAGAGTTTCCTAGCTTCTGTAAGGTATTGTCAGGGATGTATCGCCCTTCTTCCGTCAAAATAAAATCACCAGTATCATTTCTCAAATATCCTGTTCCGTAAAGGTCACCTACACGACCACCTTCTTCTACCTGAACAAAAACCGTTTGGTTCTGGCTGTCGTAGATCCGTGAAAAAGCTAAAGTTAAGCGGCCATCATCTTGAGGTAAATCTTCAATCGTGACACGGTTTCGGCTAAAATTCACCGTACTGTTCCAACTGAAATTATCTGTGGCAATAGGCGTGGTACCCAGGATGACCTCTACGCCTTGGGAGCGCACTTTTCCGCCATTGACCACTTGCTGGTTGAACCCCGATGAAATACCAATGGGTAGCGAGATAATTTGGTCTTTGGTCACTGCGTTGTAATAAGAAAAATCTAATCGAAGCTTATCCCCAAAAAACCGTAGGTCAGTACCAAATTCCAAAGCCGCCGTCCGTTCTGGGCGTAAATTAGGATTCGCTATCAGGTTTTGGTCACTAAAAGTTGGTTGTCCATTGAAAGGAGTTTGGGCTACAAATGCCCCCGTAGTCTGGTACGGATTGGTATCATTTCCCACTTGCGCATAACTGGCACGAAGCTTTGCAAAAGAGATTGCTTGTGGCAGTTTGGTGACATTGGATAAAATAAAACTTGTTGATACCGATGGATAGAAGAATGAAACATTATCCACCGAAAAAGGGGTTGCCAAGGCACTTGACCAATCGTTCCTACCGGTAATATCTAAAAAAAGGTAGTCTTTGTAGCCAAATTTGGCCAAACCATAAAAACTATTGATGCGCTTATTCGATTCAAATTCGAAGACCTCAACTGGCGATGCAGCATTGCTGAGTCTAAAAATACCAGGTTGTGCCAAGCTTGTGGTTTGTGCCTGTGAAGTAAAGGCTTTTTGGTCGAGTCGATTTCCGCCAAGGGAAACATCAATCCTAAAATCACCAAACGAATTGTTATAATTTAAAAGGAAATCGGTATTGATTTCGCGATATAATACATCATGTTCTGCATAGCCTCCATTTTGGAAACGGTTTGAACTAAAGGAACGTCTCAACTGCCGCTGTTCGCTTGAATAGTCCATGCCGGTTCTTACCGTCGCCGTTAAATTATCGGTTAGGTCATAAGATGCGGAGACGTTGCCAAAAACACGGTCGCGGTTGAACGAGTTTCGGTTTTCAAAGAGGATAAAATAGGGATTGTCAAAAAAGGTATAGTTGAACGAATATTGCTGCAACCCCTCAAGACCGGGCTGCCAATAGTCGCGCAGGTTGTCGATGTTTAACGACCGTGGACCCCATGCCACCAGCGAGTAGTTGACGTTTTCAGAACCGTACCCATTAGAGGGTCGGTTGTCACTTTGTGAGTTGACGTAGCTGATACTCGACCTAATGCGCAGTTTATCCGTTGGACGGAAGGTCAAACGAGACGACACGGTCTGTCTATCTAAATTCACTCCTGGAATGATACTTTCACTCCGTAAATCGGTGAAAGAAAATCTAAAATTTCCTTTACCAAAGCCAGATGATATGGCCAAGTTGTTAATGGTAGTGGTGCCTGTTTCGTAAAAATCGCGAAGGTTATTTGGGTTTGAACGGAACTCTGTGGGTGTTATGGGCAAGCCCGAGTACAATGCCGTATCGCCACCACGAACAACGGATCCGTCAGGTAGGGTAACGGGGCTATCAAATTGGGGAATAAGATTCCCTACATCTAGCCTAGGCCCCCAACTATAAGTGATGTTATCGCTGATACCGCCACCTAGACCATCAACAAACTCAAAAACCCCTGCTTGCCCTTGACCGAAATCGTTTTGAAAATCAGGTAGCCTAAAAGCGGAATCCACAAAAAGGCTAGTATTATAACTAATTCCCAAGCCATTGCTTTTAGAACCATCTTTGGTTTCAATAACAATGACGCCGTTTGCAGCACGAGTGCCATATAAGGCAGCAGCACTTGGGCCTTTTAGAACGGATACTTCTGCAATATCATCAGGGTTCACTTCCATCGCACCATTACCAAAATCCACTTCTTGAAAGCCTGCGGCAGCCTCATTGGTAAAATTGAAGACCGAACTGTTGTTGATGGGCACTCCGTCAACAATAAACAAAGGGTTATTATTGGAAAAAGAAGCTTCTCCTCGAATACTGATGCTTGAAGATGACCCCACACCTGTAGCCCCCTGATTGATGGTAACCCCAGCCAATTTTCCGGCAAGGTTATCTAGAAAGTTTACCGCTTTTACTTCGGTAATTTCCAGTGGTGAAAGACTTTGAACCACATAACCAAGTTCTTTGGTCTCACGCTTTAAGCCAAGTGCGGTAAGCACTACTTCTTCCAACTGTTCACTAGCTTCTTTGAGCTGCACATTGATGTTTGTTTTATTTTGGATGGGAATAGTTTGTGTCCGATATCCTAAAACGGAGAATTCTAGCGCACCAAGTAGATTGGGCACTTCCAATTCAAAATTGCCTTGTCCATCGGTGATTCCACCAATTTGTGTCCCGACGAGGGACACATTAACGTAGGGGATACCTTGATTGTTACTATCGGTTACCCGTCCTGAAATGGATTCTTGTGCATAAAGTGCGGCCGTAAAAAACAGCAAAATGCACCATAAGTGTTGCTTCATGTAAAAATGAAAGTATAAGTTTTAAAATAGGCCGAAGATGACCCTAAAGGTTCGCTAAAAAAGAAAAGGAGACCCTTTGTTATCGGGTTTTGAATGAAATAGGGGATCGATGATATTAGTGCGATGCCTGGTATTACGTTGTTTGTTTCGGACTAGCCGAACAAGAATAAAAAGAAGTGCAGCCGAAAGTTTTTGGCCAGAATTTAGTACTATTTTGATATCGGAAATACTATCGATATCGGTAAGTCTTGGTAGCTGATGGAGCATTCCTCGTCTTAAAAAAACCCGTGCAATTTGTTCAAATAAGTTTTGCTGTTGCCAAGGCAATGCCTTAAAGTTAATAGCGTCAAAGCGGTTTTTATGAAATCCTAAAAGATACACGCCCCCATCGTTGCTTGGCCCAACAACCGTTTTACCTTCTTGTACCTCTTTGTATGTTTTAATAAGGATATCTGAAGTAAGGTTGGGCGTATCATTACCCACAGTGATGATACTGTCAAAGCCTTTCGCAAAAATAGATTGTATGGCAGCGGTAAAACGCGTGCCAAAATCGCTCCCAATTTGCAATGTTTCGTTATAATGAAAGTAAGGAAGTGTTGTTTTTTTTACCTTTTCAAGAATGTCATCGTTCAAGGCATCAAACAGCTTGCTAGAATTTGGGATGTTCTTTCGTGCTTCATCCAAACTGGACGAATTTGCAAAAACAAGAATGGCTGTTTTAATTTGATGCACTTTGTGGAAATCGAATGAATAGTAAACTTACAATAATTGTATAGGAGCTAGGTCGCTATGCCTATGAAAAAATTACGCTGGCATCTAAATTTTAACAAAGAACGTAACTTGTAGTGTAGAAAAACGAAAACGATGAAATTACAAGAACAAGAAAATATCGGATTGATTTTATCAGGTGGAGGTATTCGCGGCATGGCGCATATCGGATTATTAAAAGCGATGCAAGAGCGGAATATTGTGGCAAAGGAGGTTGCTGGAAGCAGTGTAGGTGCGTTAGTAGGGGCTTTATATGCCAACGGGAACAGTCCTGAAGAAATGCTTCAGTTTTTCAAAGATACCCCGCTGTTTCAATACAATTATTTTGCCATTGGAAAACCTGGTCTTTTAAATACCGCCAAATTTGGGAGTGCATTTAGGGCGTGTTTTAGTTCAGATAGTTTTGAATCGTTGTCCAAACCGTTACACGTAGTTGCTACAGATTTGATGAATGGCAAAGAGAAAGTCTTTAATAAAGGCGAGCTTATATTACCATTATTAGCCTCAGCTGCATTAAGCCCGGTTTTTAGTCCTGTTGAAGTAAATGGGTTGCTCTATGCCGATGGTGGCATCATGAATAACTTCCCCAAAGAATATCTACAAGCTAATTGCGATTTCTTTGTCGGTAGCAACGTGTCCATTAATAGTGAACTTGGCAAGAAAGATTTGAACAATTCTTTTCAATTAATGGGAAGGATCACAGGATTAATGATCTACGCCTCTTGTAGAGAAAAGATTAGTGCCTGTGATGTTTTGATAGAGCCGCAAGAATTGGAACAAATAGGGTTGCTGGACAAAAAAGGAATTGACCAAGCCTATACAATCGGGTATGATAAGGCGAGTTTTGCTTTTGATGAAGGAATTGGATAAGGCTTTCTTTCGTCATTCAGACGATAGGGAATGCCACGCCCTGTAACCATCTGAGTAAGCAATCTTTTACACCTGTGAAAAGTGGATCTGGGATACTTCGTTCCTCAGTATGACAAGAACAACACCTTCGTTTCAAGACAAATCCTATATAACCAATAGTTTATGGCTTAAAGCCTAAATCGCATTAGTAAACAGTTACCCCTTTGGGGACTAGAAGGCTTTTTAGGAGCCTATACATCATCATAATCCACTTTTAAAGTAGGGGTCAACGCATGTGCTTGGCAAGTAAGAATAAGACCTTCCGCTACTTCTCCGTCAGTCAAAATCTGATTTTTAACCATCTCTGCTTTGCCTTCTGTTACACGCGCAATACAACTACTGCAAACACCACCTTGGCAGGAATAGGGTGCGTCAATATTTTCTTTCAAGACAGCATCTAAAACCAACATCTTTTGATCCATAGTAAATGAAAACTCCTCATCATCAACCAGCACTTGAACTTGGGTTGTTCCATCAGAGGGAGCATCTATATTCGCAGAATCAGGGGTGGAACTGGTAAAGAGCTCAAAATGGATTTTTTCTTTGGCAACTCCATTGGTTTTCAAAGTTTCGGAAACAGTATTGATCATCGCTTCAGGGCCACAAAGATAAAAGGCATCAAAAGAAAAATCTTTGAACTTATTCTTGGTAACTAGATTAACGGTTGAGGTTTCGATTCTACCAAAAAGGCAATCTGCTTGTGCAGAACGACTGTACAACCATTGCATAAAAAACCGTTCCGGATAGCGTTCCTGTAATTTCAAAAGTGCATCGCGGTACATGGTTTCTTCTGGTGTTTGATTTCCAAAGACCAAAACAAATTTGTTGTCGTCATGACTTTCCAAAACCGTTTGTGCAATACTCATAATGGGTGTGATTCCGCTCCCTGCCACAAAGGCACCTACCGTTTTTGTTTCTGAACTCTTTTCAAAAATAAAACGACCATCAGGAGGCATTATCTCGATGACATCACCAGCATTAAGCGCTTCATTCGCGTAAGTTGAAAAAACACCGCTTGGCACTTTTTTGATGCCCACGGTTAATTTTCCTGAAGATGGGGCCGATGATATGGAATAAGCACGACGCACTTCTTGTCCGTCAATAGTATGTTTAAGGGTAATATATTGTCCCGCTTTATAAGAAAAAGTCTCTTTTAAATGGGCGGGAATATCAAAAGTTAGTGCTACGGCATTGGAGGTTAGCGTATCAACGGAAGCAATAGGTAGCGCATAAAAATCGCTCATAAGTTCAATTTTTGTGCAAAATTAAGGATTCATACTATTTTGAAGTGTATAAATTTTCTTAATTACACTGACTTTGTAACAAATCAATTATTTTAGTGACCCATCAAACAGCTAATTCACCAACTTTATGTTCAAACATTTTTTAAACTTACAGTGGAAATCTTTTTTTAGGTCCGCTTCTTTCAAGACAGAAATCTGGTTCAAAATTTTAATGGGTCTTGGAGCTTTGTATTTTATCCTTGTATTTCTAGGTCTTGGTTTTGGGGCTTATTTTATGATTGAAGAATCAGGCTGGGGCGACCCTTTGCGAGTAGTAAACCAGTTCGCGATTTATTACCTGGGTTTTGATTTGGTGTTTCGCTACATGCTTCAAAAAATGCCGGTTACCAACATTAAACCCTTGCTCTATCTCCCCTTTAAAAAAAGTCAAGTTGTTCACTATTCGTTAGGGAAAACGGTGGTTTCATTCTTCAATTGGACCCATGCATTTTTCTTTATTCCTTTTAGTATCATTTTGCTTATTAAAGGGTATGAGCCTATTAATGTTATCGGGTGGCATTTAGGTTTTATGGCCTTGATTTACTGTAATAATTTTATCAATGTATTGGTAAATAACAAAGATGTTATTTTCTATATTTTCGCAGGGGTTTTTGTGCTTTTGGGCCTTTCACAATATTATAATTGGTTTGATATCACTGCGTTTACAGGGCCATTGTTTGACAAATTGTACGATATTCCGGTAACGGCACTATTACCTTGGACAATTTTACTGGGGCTATTTGGCGCATCGTTCAATTACTTTAAAAAGAACATGTATTTAGATGGCGGCTTAGCTACGAAAACAACCGAGGCAAAAACCGAAAATCTTGATTGGTTAAATCGTTTTGGAAACTTAGGCACTTTTCTCAAAAATGATATTAAGCTCATTAAAAGGAATAAACGCTCTAGAACAGCTGTAATCATGGGCTTTTTCTTCATTTTTTACGGTTTGTTGTTTTTTACGGGGTCAATTGAGGTCTATGACGGCCCATTCTGGAGAATTTTTGCGGGCATTTTTGTAACAGGGGGCTTCTTATTTAGCTTTGGGCAGTATGTACCCAGTTGGGACAGTAGCTATTATCCGCTAATGATGAGCCAAAACATTCAATACCGTGAATATCTTTCCTCAAAATATTATTTGGTGATTATTGCAACAGTGATCTCTACCATTTTGTCCAGTTGGTATCTGTATTTTGGATGGGAGGTTTTTGCAGCCGTACTTGTTGGGGCTATTTATAATATCGGAATCAATGCCTACTTAGTACTCTGGGGCGGAGCTTACGTGAAAACCCCAATTGATTTGACATCGAATAAAAAGGCTTTTGGTGATAAACAAGCCTTTAATGCTAAAACACTGCTTTTAACCTTGCCGAAACTGTTTTTGCCCATGGTGATATATGCTATAGGACATTTTTTAATCAATCCCATTGCGGGTTATGTTTTCGTAGCGGCATTTGGGCTACTAGGCTTTGTTTTTAAAAATAAAGTGTTTGAAATGATTGAGAAAATTTATAAAAAGGAAAAGTATAAAACGCTTTTGGCATATAAGCAAAAAGCATAGTTACGAACAAAACGGCATTGTTGAGCATAGCCAAAATGACATATTTAAAAACAAGCATAGCAAATTATGATAACAGTACATAATCTTTCAAAAACATACGGTTCGCAAACCGTTTTGAACATAGCATCTCTAGAAATTCCGAAAGGTCAGAGCTTTGGTTTGGTGGGGAATAATGGGGCAGGGAAAACTACCTTGTTTTCTTTATTGTTAGATTTGATTCAACCCACCACCGGACATATCATAAATAATGAGGTGCAAGTAGACCAAAGCGAAGCTTGGAAACCGTTTACCTCAGCTTTTATTGATGAAACCTTTCTTATTGGTTATCTGACCCCAGAAGAATATTTTTATTTTATTGGTGAACTGCGAGGAAGAAATAAAGCAGATGTGAACGCTTTACTTTCTCAGTTTGAAGACTTTTTTCATGGTGAAATATTAGGGCAAAAAAAATACCTTCGTGACCTGTCCAAAGGAAATCAGAAAAAAGCCGGAATCGTGGCCAGTTTTATTGGCAATCCGGAAGTAGTGATTTTGGACGAACCGTTTGCTAACCTTGACCCAACTACTCAGATAAGGTTAAAAGGCATTATTAAAGAACTGGCTGCAAAAGATAATGTCACCGTATTGGTTTCTAGCCACGATCTACAACATGTCACAGAAGTTTGTGAACGAATAGTGGTGTTGAACAAAGGAGAGCTGGTAAAAGATATTCAGACTTCCGAAGAAACCCTAAAAGAGCTGGAAACCTTTTTTGGAGGATAAAAACCTTATGAAAATAACGACAGTAATTACGACTTTTTTGTTTTTAAGCCTCACCTGTTGTGGTCAAAAGGGCACCGTTGATAATGAAGGTCCGGAAAAACAATCAAGACTTATTTTCAATGCGCTTAATGAATTTCCAAACAATACCCAGTTTGCATTGGGGTTCGTTAAAAATGGGGTGGTAGAATTCAGAGGTGTAGTTAAGAAAAATGATGAAGTAAAAGCCATTGACAACCAACGAAGTGTTTTTGAAATAGGTTCCATCTCAAAAGTTTTTACCGCAACGTTATTGGCCAATGCTGTTGTTGAAGAAAAAGTCTCTTTAGACGATACAGTCAATGATTATCTAGCGTTCGAAATCAATAACAACTATGAATTTAGTTTGGTTCAACA
>CAYGUO010000075.1:0-14188 GCA_964353095.1 uncultured Flavobacteriaceae bacterium
TCGTCTTCTTTACTGAGTGAATTAAATTCCCGGCTATTACGAACATTCTTTTGTTGTTCTGCATATTTTTTAATCAAGGCCTTAGATTCTTCAATAAGGTTCTTTTTGGCAGTGATTTCAAAATTTACGGTTTCAACATCTGATTTTAGTTTATCCATTCTGGTCTTAAGGCCAAGAACCTCATCTTCTAAATCTTCAACTTCTAAAGGTAATTCACCTCTAACATTGCGAATTTCGTCAACTCTAGAATCTATTAATTGTAAATCGTATAGTGCTCTTAGTTTGCCTTCTACGCTTGCTTCTGGTTTTGCAGCCATATATTAAAAATACTTGATGGGATTAGTAATGCTTTCCGCTAAAGTGACCGCAAAATTAGGAATTTTTTTTGTAAGAAAGTCAACCAATAAATTTTTTGTAAACTGCTCGGTTTCAAAGTGGCCAATATCTGCTATGATTATACTGTTTTCAGCTTGATAAAATTGATGGTATTTGATATCTGCGGTGATAAAAATATCTGCTTTTGCTTTGACGGCATCTTTAATGGCAAAAGAACCGCTACCGCCTAATACTGCTACTGTCTTAATGGGTTTGTTTAGTAGTTTGGAATGTCTGATACCATCTGCTTTCATTACAGTTTTTAATTTGTTTAGAAAATCAACTTCTGTCATTTCATTTTCTAAAGTGCCAACCATACCCATTCCTAAATTTTGATTTTGATTTTCTAAAGTGATAATTTCATAGGCAACTTCTTCATAGGGATGGTTATTGAACAGCGCTTTCATAATTTTGGTTTCAAAGGCACTGCCAAAAGTCATGTGAAGTTGGACCTCTTCTTCAAAATGGATTTTTCCCGTGGTTCCAAGCGTAGGATTCGCACTTTCGCCTGGCATAAAACTACCCAAACCATTTACACTAAAACTACAATTGCTATAGTTGCCAATAGTACCTGCACCCGCTTCAAATAATTTTTGTTTTAATGTTTCAGCATTATGTTTTGGAACATAGGTAATAAGTTTTTTAATCGTGTTCTTTTTAGGAATCAGAATTTTTGGATTTTTGACCCCTAACATTTCGCAAAACTTTGCATTGACCCCTAATGGACTATTATCCAATGCTGTATGCATGCTATAGATAGCAATATGATTACGAATAGCTTTTAAAACTACACGTTCTACATAGTTTGCTCCGGTGATGCGTTTAAGGCCACCAAAAACGATGGGGTGAAAACTGATGACAAGGTTACATTTTTTTTGAATAGCTTCATCAATAACAACCTCAAGAGTGTCAAGGGTAACAAGGATGCCACTTACGGTTTGATTTGGGTCACCTACCAATAGTCCAACATTATCAAAGTCTTCGGCGTAATGTAATGGAGCCAACTCCTCCACTATTTTAGTAACATCTTTAACGGTCATTTCTTTTTTTTTAAAGTTCCTAAAGATAAAATATTCTAAATTCGCTTAAATGCAGTTGCTCCGAAAAATAGCACTTCCTATTTCTTTACTCTACGGTATAGCTATCTATATTCGTAATTATCTTTATGATATTGGTTTTTATCAATCAAAATCTTTTACCACACCAACAATTTGTATCGGTAACTTAAGTGTTGGGGGAACAGGTAAAACACCAATGACCGAGTATCTGATACGTTCTTTTAAAGATAAGTATAAGATTGCGGTGCTTAGTCGAGGTTATAAGAGAAAATCTAAAGGCTATCAATTAGCCGATGAAAGCAGTACGGTAGAAGACCTAGGCGATGAGCCCTTTCAAATATATACCAAGTTTAGTGATATTTTGCTGGCTGTAGATAGTGATAGGTGCAATGGAATTTCAAAATTGGAACAAAACCATGATCCTGACTTGATTTTACTAGATGATGCTTTTCAGCACAGACGGGTGAAACCAGCATTCAATCTTCTTTTAACCGCTTTTGATAATTTATACATAGACGACGTTTTTTTACCGACAGGTAGCCTTAGGGATGCTAAAAATCAGGTAGAAAGGGCAAATATGATTGTAGTGACCAAATGTCCGAAGAATATTTCAACAGAAGAGATACGTTCGGTAGAGTGCAAATTAAAAACACAAAAACCAGTAGTATTTGCTACGCTGTTATATGATACGGTGTTGCGGTCTAATATTGGTGAACTAAATTTATCTGAATTGGATGGGAAGAAAGTTGCATTGGTTACCGGTATAGCCAAACCAAAACCTTTAGTTGAACAGTTAAGGTTTCAGAATATTAGTTTTGAGCATTTGGCATTTAATGACCATTATTTTTTCAAACAGAAGGATGTTGCAAAATTTAAAACCTATGATTACATCATCACCACTGAAAAGGATTATGTGCGTTTAAATGATAGGGTAGCTGGTGTATTCTACTTAGAGGTAAGGCATCAATTTTTGTTCGATGGAGCTGAGCAGCTATTGAATGCTGTTGAAGACAGTATCAAGCATCGTCATTAATATTTGCACTGAAAACATTTTCCCCTATTTTCTGATAGAAAACCTCTGGTTTAAAAGGCTTGGTCACGACAGCGTTACAACCGGCTGCATAAAATTCATCAAGACTGTCATCCAATGAAATCGCTGTCAATGCTATAATTGGTATTTCAGTATTAAATTTTCGAATTTGAATGGTTGCCTCAGTGCCACTGATGCCCGGCATATGAATGTCCATTAAAATAGCATCGTACCTGTTTTCTTTTGCGGCATCTATGGCTTCATTTCCGTTATTGGCGATATCACTGGTGATGCCTTTTTTGGTGAGCATTTTTTTGGTAATGACTTGGTTTATCTTGTTGTCCTCAACCACTAAAAGATGTAGCCCTTCAAAGTCAAAATCTTCTACGGTTAGTTCAAAAGGAATTTCTTCAAGAGAGTTTTCCTCTGATTTTAAGTCGAGCTCAAAAAAGAACGAGCTTCCTTCACCTAATTTGCTTTTAAGATGAATATTACTATCAAATAAACCTAGTAAACTTTTAACAATAGTAAGCCCTAAGCCAGTACCGCCATATTCTCTGTTTATTTGAACTGAACCTTGTTCAAAGCTGTCAAAAATATTTTTTTGCTGTTCTTCTGATATTCCAATACCTGTGTCACGTACTTCAAAATAAACCTTGAGATTATCTTCTTCTTTTGATTTTAGCTTAGCAATAACCTCTACTTTGCCGTCTTTGGTAAATTTTAAGGCATTGCCTACTAAATTCATTGTAATTTGAGAAAGCTTCAACGGGTCACCTAAAAGATGAAGTGGGATGTTATTATCATAGTCCAATACGATTACCGTGTTGTTATCTTTTGCATTTTGTTGTAATGAATCTACAACGTCACTAAGCACTTTTTTAAGTTTAAACTCAATGTTTAAGGGCTCTAGCTTATCAGCGTCTATTTTATTTATCTGTAAAATATCATTGATAAAATTCAACAGATAATCACCTGAAAATTTTAAGGACCTTAGATGTTCTTTTTGATGATCGGCAGGGTCTTCGTCTAATAATAAATGCGTTAGCCCTGTAACTGCGTAAAGTGGTGTTCTAAGTTCATGTGTTACTGTAGACAAAAAGTTTGTTTTAGCTTCCATAGCGGAAACCGCAGCATCGCGAGCTGTTTCCAACTCTTTATTTTTGGTCAATAACAAATCGTTTGTCTTTAGCTTTATTTGATTGTTTCTAAATAGGGAAACGGCTAAGATTGAAATAATAGTTAAAAAGGCAGAGGCCAATATCGCCGTAATATCAGATCTATTTGCTGATTGGTTTAGTTCTTCATTTTTTGCCTCTAAATCATCAACAGTTTTTGTTAGTTGTTCAAATTTTATTTTATCCGCAGTATTTGTTTGGGCTCTTACTTTGTCAATATTGAATAGGGAATCTTTAATCTGCGTAATATTCTTGTTATGAATTAAGGCTTGATTATATTTTCCTAGTTTTTCATAAGCTTCGGTTAACAAGGTATTTGAAATCAATATTTGTTTGTAGTAGCTATGTTTTTGTGAAAGTTCCAAAGCGGCTTGTGCATGTTTGGTGCTTTCTTGATACTTATTTTGCTTAGCATACAACTTTGCTTGCCCTAAGTTAGCTTTGGTTGCAAGAAAAGCCCTTTCTTTTTCGTCTGAATTTACTAAAAGGGCATTGTAATTTTTTGATGCTTCATCAAAATTTTCAAGTGCTGTGAAAATATCAGCTTCTAAAAGTAATATATTGTTTAAAAGATTTTTATTGTTGTTCAGGGTTCTGGCTTCTTCTAATTTTTGCCTTGCTTGAAATTTATTTTCTGCCTTAAATAATAAGGTTGCTTCGATATACCTGTGCACTGCTTCAGCATAAGGATAAGAAATGTCTTTGAGCAGCACAGATGCCCTGTCCCAATAAAATTCTGTCATTTCCCTGTCTCCCAATTCTAGATACAAGAGTGCAAATTTATGATGGGTGTCTAAGAGTGCTTTGAAATCTTCGCGTTCTTCAGCTATTTTATCGGCCTGTTTAAGAGCATTTAAAGCATCATCCAGTTTATTCTGGTGTTTGAAAACTCTGGCTTTGTCGTAGTAGGATTCAATTGATTCACCTTTAGCAATAGCATCTTGTGCTTTTAGTCCGAAGGAAAAAGCCAAGAAAAAAAGTAATATGACCAAGCTTTTCGTAAAGCTTGTATGTAATCTATTTAGAATCAAATGTAGTTTTTGTTAATAAGTAATTTTATCAAATCAACTATTCTTGCCGCATAACCTGTTTCATTATCATACCAACCAATAATTTTGACCATTTTTCCAATAACGGAAGTCATCTGAGAATCAAACGTACAAGAATAATAACTATTGTTTATATCTACAGATACTATTGGGTCTTCCGTATAGCAAAGTACGCCTTTAAGCTCGTTTTCAGAAATTGCTTTAAAAGCAGCATTTATTTCTTGTATTGAAGTTTCCTCTTTGACATTGAATGTAATGTCCGTCAAAGAGCCATTTGGCACCGGAACTCGAATGCCACAGCCTCCAATTACGCTGGCCAGTTCAGGAAATATTTTGGTTAACGCTTTTGCAGCACCTGTTGTTGTTGGTATTATTGATTGGCTAGCTGCACGTGCCCTTCTTAAATCGCTATGCGGTCTATCATGCAGACTTTGATCGGAAGTGTAAGAGTGTATTGTTGTGATATATGCCTGCTCGATTCCGCAAAGTTCTTGGATAACTTTAATCATCGGCGCAGCATTATTGGTAGTGCAAGAAGCGTTTGAAATAATATCATCTTCTTTATTTAAACTGGCTTCATTGACACCATAGACAATCATTTTAATATCTTGATCTATCGGCGGAACGCTGAGGACAACTTTTTTTGCCCCATTTTTTATATGAAACGCCAAATCTTCCCGTTGTTTAAATTTTCCTGATGCTTCAACAACCAGGTCAACCTTATGGGCATTCCAGTTAATATGTTTTGGATGAAGTTCGTTGGAAACGACGATTTTTTTACCTTCAAACAAGATGTGCCCATTTTTAGCAGCTATTGGTTTATTAAACGTACCATGTATACTGTCATATTTCACCAAATGAGCTAATGTTGTGGCATCGGAAAGGTCGTTTATGGCAACTACGTTTAAATGGTCATATTCAGAAAGTAATCGAAATAAAGTTCTGCCGATTCTGCCAAAACCATTGATACCAATGTTTAATCTTTCCATATATAATGATGATTAGCTTCAGGTTGGTTTCAACCCAAAACTAGTATTGGTGACTAATGAATGTGTTTGTGCGCTTTATAAGAAGATCTTACCAAAGCTCCACTTTCTACATGGCGGAATCCCATTTTTAAACCAATCTCTTCATATTTTTTGAATTGTTCCGGTAAAATAAACTCTTTGACCGGTAAGTGTTTTTTTGAAGGTTGAAGGTATTGACCAATAGTAACCACATCAACTTTAGCTTTTCGTAAGTCTTCCATGGTTTCCAGTACCTCTTCTTCAAACTCTCCCAAGCCAAGCATGATTCCAGATTTGGTTCGGTTTGCACCATTGTCTTTCAAATATTCTAAAACACCAAGACTACGTTCGTATTTTGCTTGAATACGCACTTCACGAGTTAACCTTTTTACTGTTTCCATATTGTGGGAAATCACTTCAGGATGAACGGAAAGTATTCTATCTAGATGGTTTTCGATACCTTGAAAATCAGGAATCAAGGTCTCTAAAGTTGTCTCTGGGTTCATTCGACGAACGGCTTTCACAGTCTCTGCCCAAATAATAGACCCCATATCCTTTAAATCATCTCGGTCTACAGAAGTTAGAACGGCATGTTTTATTTGCATAATTTTTATGGAACGTGCTACTTTTTCGGGTTCTGCCCAGTCAACACTTTCTGGTCTGCCAGTTTTAACACCGCAAAAACCACAAGATCTAGTGCATACGTTCCCTAAAATCATAAAAGTAGCAGTGCCTTCGCCCCAGCACTCGCCCATATTTGGACAACTACCGGAGGTGCAAATGGTATGCAGGTCATATTTTTCTACCAAACCTCTTAGCTGCGTATATTTCTTACCAGTAGGTAATTTAACCCTAAGCCATTTTGGTTTGCCTTTTGCTGGCGGAATTACATGATTTGAAACGCTGGTACCCATAACAATTTTTTTGTACACAAATATACGAAATGGGGTATTATCTTATACTATCAAGTGCCGAAGAGCTTACTTGGTTTTAATTATTTCTGCCAATAATTTTTTTGCCCTAAGTAACTTGACTTTGATATTGTTGATGGGTTCGTTGAGCTCATTGGCTATTTCAGCATAGCTCATTTCATTGAAATATCTTAGGTTGATGACTTTTTGGTAGTGTGGTTTTAGTTTTTTGATATGCGCGAGCAGACTAGCTAGATTTTGTTCAATAATAAGACTGTCTTCGGCAGAAGGGCTTTCATCCAAAATTTTATGGACTTCACCAGCTTTGGTTCGTTCTTTTTTGGCCAGTACATTCGTCTTACGTTTTCTAATTAAATCAACGTGAATGTTTTTTGAAATCGTAATGAGCCAAGTACTGAATTCATAAGACTCGTCAAAAGTATCTATTTTGTCAAAGGCCTTTGAAAAAGTTTGAATCGTAATATCTTCAGCATCATTCTCGTTTTTGGTTCTAAGCAATTGAAAACCATAAACTTGGTTCCAGAAGAGGCTGAGCAATGAGCTGAATGCAATTTGATTGCCAAGTTTGGCTTTAGCGATTACTTCTTTTAAATTATGCTCTGTTTTGTTCAATAGTGCTAGTACTTATTGCCTAGGCAGCAATTTACTGTAGTTCGGTCATGGAATCTTTCTTACAGTCTTGCTCATCTGGTTGTTTGCCGCAAAAACCACAAGCTTCCCCATCATTATTTAAAAAAGGACTTTGGCTAGCACAAGTGCCAGCAAACTCTCCATTTTTTTTAGACCATATTTTGATTGTTATTCCAGCGAAAGCTAAGGCTAACAAACCAACTGTCAATATAACAAGCTTCATCGTAACTATTTTTGTAAAAATACAAAATACCTATTGATGTCAATCAAGTTTATGAGTACTTTAGGTAAAACTAGTAACGGATATTTGCAACAATATTTTGTACGGTAGGCGTTACATTACCTCCTTCTGGTTCAATGGTAATGTAACTCACGGCTTTATCGGCATAAGGCAAAGCAAAGAGTTTATCTTTATCATCTAAGTCTTTGATAATTCCTAAATTGACCATTTCACCATTAACTTCTGCCCACATTTGAAAACATTTGTCTTCTGGTAATTGTGGTAGGTTGCTCACATTAATATAGGATAGTTTTTTAACCGGATTTACATAAGCAACGGCTTTTAGCTCTTGTGCTTTTTTGTTCCCCTTAACAGAAAATCTTTTAGTATTTGGGTTGTTTAAAACAATATATTGGTTTCTTATATCTTCTAATTGGACTTTCATATCCATTTCCAAATCCTTGATCTTATTGGTAACAAGGGTATTTTCTTCGATAAGATTTTTATTCTGATTGTAAAAGAAAAAAGAAGAACCTGCAAAAATCAACGCTGCAAAACTCGCTGCAATGGCATATTTAAAGAATTTGCTCTTACCTCGTTTTTCTTGACGAATTTTATAAAGGATACGTTCCTTTAATCCTTCAGGAGTTTTTAAAGCATGAAGTTTGGCGTAGCTTTCAAGGTTTTCTTGAAGCTCATTGTACGTATCACGTACTTCAGTATGCATAGCAATATACCGCTCAACTTGAAGTGATTCTTCTGTTGTGGTAGTACCCAATAAGTACTTTTCCAGTAAATCGCTATCTAAAAATATTTTAATTTTTTCTTTCATCATAAAAGACTTAAAGTCAATAAAAGTACCATTGAGGTACCATAAATTTTTCGCAATTCCCTCAGACCAATTTTTAATCTTGATTTGATCGTTCCTAAAGGAATATCCAATTCTTCACTAGCTTCTTGCTGTGTCATGCCTTCAAAAAATAACGCGTCTAGCACTATTTTATATTTAGGCTCAATTTTGTCAAGGTGTTCTTGTACGTCCATTAACTCAGGTCGTGTCGTGTTTACACCTAAATTATATACGTCAGAAACATCAATTTGGATTTCTTTATCAGATTTAGTGTTAATGCTCCTTAATTTATCAATTGCTGTGTTTCTGGTTATTCTGAACAGCCATGTGAATAATTTTGCTTTTGAAGCATCGTATGAATCGGCCTTTTTCCAAATTTTCACAAAACTCTCTTGTACAACGTCTTGTGCTAAATCTTCATCTTTTACCACTTTATAAGCAACGCCGTGAAGTGTATTGGCGTAATTGTCATAAAGCAATGAGATGGCTTTCTCATCACGTTCTTGTAATAATTCAACGATATGCTTTTCAAGTAGTGTACTCATAAATGAATGTGTTGGCAAAAGGAGTTGCAAAAAATCCAAAATGCCTTTTCTCTCGTAAATAGATAAACGCTAAAGTATAAAATTGATTATAACAGAAGCGATTAAAAATAATACAAGGGTTAACGATATATAAGTTTTTGGTTAGTTTGGTTTGGTATAACCCCAGTTTACTTCTAAGTAGCTGGGGTTATTTTATGACATTCACCTCGGGTTCAATGTTAATTTGAAACGTTTTTTTGACTTCTTCTTGTATTTTTAGTGCCAAATTCCAAATTTCTGCCCCACTGGCATTTCCGTAATTGACCAAAACCAACGATTGTTTTTCATGGATGCCCGCATCGCCAAAACGTTTGCCCTTGAATCCGCATTGTTCAATGAGCCAGCCCGCAGGTATTTTAAATTCCCCATTTTCTAAAGGATAAAAAGGAGCGTCAGGATTTTTCTTTTGAAATGCTTTAAAGGTTTTTTTTGAAACAACAGGGTTTTTAAAGAAACTTCCACTATTTCCGATTTCTTTTGGATCAGGCAGTTTACGCTTACGAATTGCGATTACAGCGTCTGAAACACTTTTTATACTGGGATGAAGAATTCCTTGTTTTTGGAGCTCATCTTCTATTGCCCCATAGAAGGTAAGTAATTTGTGATTTTTTTTAGTGAGTTTAAAGCAAACCGACGTGATAATATATTTTCCTTTAGCTGAATTTTTGAAAATAGAATCACGATAGCCAAATTGACAAGCTTCTTTTGAAAACTCTTCTAACTCCTGTGTTTTAATATTCATGGCTTCACAGCTTACAAAAATATCTTGTAGTTCAACGCCGTAAGCACCTATATTTTGAATAGGGGCGGTACCGGTATTGCCTGGAATGAGGGATAAATTTTCAATACCACCATATCCTTTATCTAAAGCCCAAAGAACAAATTCATGCCAATTTTCACCGGCCATAACTTTGATAATAACTTCATCTCCGTCTTCTTCAATTTTGGTAATTCCTTTTAAATTAATGTGCAGTACAAGGGCGTTAAGGTCTTTGGTGAGCAACAAATTACTCCCTCCACTGATAATAAAAAGGTCTTTATAGGCAGATAGCTGTAGTACCTTCTGAAGTTGCAATAAGGTATTTACTTCTAGAAAAGATTTAGCTTTAACATCAATACCAAAGGTATTGTAAGGCTTTAATGAGATATTGTCTAGTATATTCACAGGTTTTTATATTGTTCCAACCCTATTCTTAAAATCTTAACCGCTTTAACTAATTGCTCTTTTTCTAAAACGTAAGCTATGCGTATTTGATTGAGTCCAGTGCCTTCTGAAGCATAAAATCCACCAGCAGGCGCCACCATAACCGTTTCACCGTCAATATTAAAATCTTCTAAAAGCCATTGTGCAAAATCATCTGAATTTTCAATGGGCAGTTCTACAACACAATAGAAGGCACCACTAGGTTTGGCAATTTTGATATCATCAATTTTTTCCAGTTCAGAAACCAACAGATTTCTTCTTGATACATATTCTACAATGACTTCATCAAAATACTCCTGCGGGGTGTCCAAAGCAGCTTCACCAGCTATTTGTGCCAGTGTTGGGGGAGATAAACGTGCTTGTGCAAACTTCATAGCGGTTTGTATCACTTGTTCGTTCTTAGAAACAAGGCAACCTATTCTTGCCCCACACATACTGTAGCGTTTGGAGACAGAATCAACAATAATCGCATGATTCTCCATACCTGCTTCACTAAGGATAGAATGATGTTTTTTACCATCGTAAGCAAATTCCCGATACACCTCGTCCGCCACCAGAAAAAGGTCATATTTCTTTACCAATGCTACCAGTTGGAGTATTTCATCATGATTATATAAATACCCGGTAGGGTTCCCAGGATTGCAAATCAAAATAGCTTTTGTTTTTGGTGTGATTTTTTTTTCAAATTCTGAAATGGGGGGCAGTGCAAAATTGTCATCAATAGAAGACATAATAGGGGTTACATGAACACCATTAGCCGTAGCAAAACCATTATAATTCGCATAAAATGGTTCTGGAATAATGATTTCGTCCCCTTCATCAAGTATAGTGCCCATTGCAAAAGCAAGCGCCTCAGAACCGCCAGTAGTAACTATGATGTCTTTTGCAGTGACGTTAATATTATGTTTGCCATAGTACTTGGCAATTTTTTTACGGTAGGCTTCAGAACCCTCCGTTTGACTGTAGGCCAATACCTCAATAGTATGGTTTCTGATAGCATCAAGGGCTACTTTAGGTGTTTTTATATCTGGTTGCCCAATATTCAAATGAATTACATGGATTCCCTTTTTTTTTGCTTTCTCCGCAAAGGGCACAAGTTTGCGTATAGGTGACGAAGGCATTAATTGACCTTTAGATGAAATCTTTGGCATGCGCTGACATATTTTTCAACAAAAATGGCGAAATCGTATGGGCAAAACAATTTATGGCATCATTATTTGCTACTGGTGCCCTGTGTTAAAATTACACTGCACGCTGCTTTATTCGCTATCTTTAAGAGATACAACCTATTATAAATAAGCAGATTGAATAAAAAGATAACATATTTGACCTTTCTTTTTTTATGGTTTAGTCTCGTGGGGTTAAGTCAAAAGTTTCATATTTCCAATCAAAAAAAGGTTGAGAAAATAAAATTTGAGTTGATCAACAACTTGATGGTTGTGCCTGTTGAAGTTAATGGGGCTAAACTTTCGTTTATTTTAGATACGGGTGTAAGCAGTGCTATCTTATTTAATTTAACCGATCATGATTCCATACAGATCAACAATGTTTCTGAAATCACTTTACGCGGTCTTGGCGAAGGGGAGCCTATTCAAGCTTTAAAATCAAAAGGAAATACATTCAAACTTGGTAACGCAAAAAATTTTAATCAATCCTTATATGTTGTCTTGGATAAAGATTTAAACTTTTCAACATCATTGGGTATTCCGGTTCACGGTATTATTGGTTACGATGTTTTCAAAAGCTTTGTAGTTGAGGTGAATTATGCTTCAAGTATACTAAAACTGCATCATCAGGATACCTATAAACACAAAAACACTAAAAAGCAACAAACGCTTCCGTTAACCATATTGAATAATAAGGCCTATGTTGATGGTGTTGTCACAAGACAAGACAATACGGAAGTACCTGTGAAACTATTAATTGATACAGGAAGTAGTGATGCCTTATGGTTATTTCGCGATTTGGATAAAGGATTGGATATTCCTGATTTAAACTATGAAGATTTTCTAGGAAAAGGGTTAAGCGGTAACATTTTTGGAAAACGAACAAAACTGAACGGAATGCGAATAGGACAATTTCAGTTGAATGAAGCGAAAGCTGCTTTCCCTCATAAAGAATCGTTTGATGCGATAAAAGATTTGGGGGATAGGAATGGAAGTATTGGTGGGGAAGTACTTAAAAGGTTCAATATTGTTTTTGATTATGCCGGCGAGAAAATAACACTTGCTAAAAATGGTAATTTCAATAGGCCTTTTCATTATAATTTAGCAGGAATTGAATTACAACATAACGGAGTACGTTATATCGCTAAAAGAATTGCAGATGCCAATGGCATGCTAGATGTGGAGGAAAAAACTTTTGGTAACGTACAAATATTGCTAGAAAACAGAACACGCTTAAGTTTGGTGCCTGAAATTGTGGTTTCCGGTATTAGAGCTAATAGCCCAGCAGAAGAAGCGGGTTTGCAAGAGGGTGATGTTATACTCGCTGTAAACGGTAAAGAAATTCACGACTATAAACTTCAAGAAATACTAGAGATGCTGAACCAGCGCGAAGGCAAAAAAGTACGCGTACAAATAGAGCGTTACAATAAAGATTTACTTTTCACCTTTGTTTTGAAAGACATTTTTAAAATAAAAAAGCCTTGACAAGAGTGTCAAGGCTTTGTATTCACATGATGTGATAATCTTATTTTGCACCTTCACCTTTTACAGTTCCTTTAATCTTAAGAACAGTAGTTGGTGTTTCAGCATTTGACGTTACGGTAATAGCCTTTCTAATTGGCCCTACGCGTTTTGTATCATATTTAACTTGAATTTCACCAGTTTCACCAGGTAAAATAGGAGCATCTGGTTTTTTAGGAATCGTGCATCCACAGCTAGACTTTACATCGCTGATGACCAAAGGTGCATTACCAGTGTTGGTAAATTCGAATACACGAACACCATCGCTACCCTTATCGATTTCACCGTAATCAACGGTTTCCGATTTAAATTCAATTTTAGCAACTTGATCCTGTGCTTTTACGCTTATGGCCAAGAGACCTACAAATAATAAAAGTACTATTTTCTTCATTTTTTTTCGTTTTGAGGAATTTCAAAAGTAATAGATTTCAACCTACAACCAAAATTCTTTTGTCTTCTAATAACGTTACTTATTTTTGTTTCGTATTTAAAGGATTGGCCAATCGCCAAAGAATCGCGTAAATTAACATAACGCCATTCCTTTTTGATTCTTCAATCCACCTTACTTTTACAAAAACTATACCGAAAAATGGAAATTCCATCAAAATACGATTCCACCAAAGTTGAACAGCACTGGTACGACTATTGGACGCAGCATGATTTTTTCTCCTCAAAGCCTGATGATAGGGAGCCTTACACCATTGTAATACCACCACCTAACGTGACGGGAGTATTGCATATGGGGCATATGCTGAACAATACTATTCAAGATGTTTTGATCAGAAAAGCTCGATTGGAAGGTAAAAATGCCTGCTGGGTACCTGGTATGGACCACGCCTCTATAGCTACAGAGGCAAAAGTAGTGGCCAAATTGAAGGAAGAAGGTATCAATAAGGCTGATTTAACCCGAGAGGAGTTTTTAAAACATGCATGGGACTGGACGGACGAATACGGTGGCGTTATCCTACAACAATTAAAAAAATTAGGTTGTTCTTGTGATTGGAGCCGTACTAAGTTTACCATGGATGACGATATGTCAGCTTCGGTAATCAAAGTTTTCGTTGATTTATATCAAAAAGGGCTGATTTACAGGGGGTACCGAATGGTGAACTGGGATCCTGAAGCGCAAACCACCCTTTCTGATGAGGAAGTGAATTATGAAGAAAGACAAGGGCTTTTATACTATTTGGCCTATGAAATAGAAGGTTCTGATGAAAAAGTGACTATTGCCACAACAAGACCTGAAACTATTTTAGGGGATACTGCGATTTGCATTAACCCAAATGATGAGCGATACTCGCATTTAAAAGGAAAAAAGGCTATTGTTCCCATTTGTGGTCGTGTGATTCCTATTATAGAAGATGCGTTTGTTGATGTAGAATTT
>CAYGUO010000076.1:0-14068 GCA_964353095.1 uncultured Flavobacteriaceae bacterium
ATGTTTTGGTTGGTAGAAGCGGCTGTTCTTAGCACAACCTCTTGCCAATCGGTATTCGCGCCAAAATCAATAGCAGCAGCGTTACCACCAAACTGATCTACAGCGCTTAAAAATTCATTTCTATCCAATAAATCAAATTGTCTTACGGGGCTAGCAATACTTAGACTAGAAGAAAATTCTAGTACGCCGCCGCCGCCGCCTTTACCACTTTTAGTAGTAATGATAACAACACCATTTGATCCTCTAGAACCATAGATAGCTGTAGCAGAAGCATCTTTTAGAATACTGATACTTTCAATATCACTTGGGTTTAAGAAATTCAATGGGTTACCCACATCACTTCCACCAGAACCGGTATCACCTGAAGCATCGGTGTTTTGTCCAAATAATGGAACACCATCAACCACAAATAATGGGTTGTTGTTGGCACGAACAGATTTAGCACCCCTAATGTTTACTTGAATACCTGCACCTGGCTCACCACTGGTTTGCTGAATGTTCACACCAGCAGTTTTACCTTGAATCAATTGTTCAGGCGATGAAATCACACCACCGTTAAAGTCTTCTGCCGTTACAACAGCAACTGAACCGGTTGCATCTTTCACAGTAGTAGTACCGTAACCGATGATAACCACTTCATCCAATGCCTGAGCATCTTCTTCAAGCGTAACATTGATACTGGTTCTGCCGTTTACAGCAGTTTCGAATGTTTTAAACCCAATGTAGCTTACTACTAAAGTAGCATCACTACCCACATCATTAAGGGTATAATTACCATCAAAGTCCGTTTGGGTTCCATTTGTGGTTCCTTTTACAAGGACACTCGCCCCCGGTAATGGACCATTGGCATCAGAGACTGTACCTGATACCGTCTGGGCTTGAACTGCACCAAAGCAAACAAAAGCTCCAAGTAACAGCAAACCTTTAAGTAGCCTAATCTTCATAAATAATTAATTTTAAGTTTAGTTAATTTAAATTCAAGCGTTAAACATATATAAAAAAAGTGTTAAATCTTATTTTCAAATAAGTTCAAGATTTACGAAAACGGTTTCGTGTTAATAACTTTGAACGACTATTATCCTAATAATTCTAAACACCTTAATTCTAGATATTCATAACAAAAACCATTGAAATATATGAAATCTGATATATATGGCGCAAATATACTGTTTTTTTATTTCTGAAAGGTGCTTGAATTATTTAGGTAAAGAACCAAGTTTTGTTAAATATTAAGGTATATTTTCGCTTTGGGATTAAATAGTTAATTTCAAAGGTTAAAAGGCTTAGATTATGTTGAGGCAAAAAATCACGTTGAAACACATTGCTAAAGAATTGGATGTTTCTATTTCCACTGTCTCTAAGGCTTTAAAGAATAGTGAAGAGATCAGTCGCGATACCAAAGAAAAAATACAAGCCTTTGCCAAGCTTTACAATTACAAGCCCAATAACATAGCCATAAGCCTCAAAAATAAGCGCACAAAAAATATAGGTGTTGTGATACCTGATATTGTACATCACTTTTTTACCACGGTTATTCGTGGTATTGAAAAGTTTGCCAATACCAAAGGTTATAATGTTATTGTGTGCCTTTCGGATGAATCTTTTGGCAAAGAAGTGATCAATATGGAAATGTTAGCCAATGGCAGTATTGATGGTTTTATCATGTCTTTGTCCTCAGAAACACAGCAAAAGGGAGATTATGAGCATTTGAAGGAAGTCACGGAGCAGGGCATTCCTTTAGTGCTTTTTGATAGGATTACCAATGAAGTGGATTGTGATAAAATTGTAATTGATGATCAGTTGGGTGCTTACATGGCAACTAAAAAATTAATCGATCAAGGTAGAAGAAACATCGCATTGATTACCACGAAAAATTATTTAAGTGTCAGTAAATCTAGAACGGAGGGTTACCTAAAAGCCCTTAAGGATAGTGGTATACCAATAAACCAAGACATCATTTTACAGATGCCATCCATGAATATGGAAGAGCAATTGTTCAAATCATTTTTTGAGAGTTCAACAGTTGATGCGGTACTTTGTGTTAATGAAATATTCGCGATTTCAGCAATGCGGCTGCTCAAAGAAAAAGGTGTTGCTATACCAAAAGATGTTTCTTTTATCGGTTTTACCGATGGTCTTTTATCAAAGTATGCAAACCCCAGTTTGACTGCCATTGCACAGCATGGTGAGAAAATGGGAGAATTGGCTGCAGAAATGTTAATTGAAAAAATAGAAAGTGAAAATGAGGTAGAAACGTTCAAAACCAAAATTTTGGAGCCTACTTTAATTGAACGTGATTCTACAATTAATTAAGTTTGTTCAAATTCTAATAGTTTAATGAATCAAGATTATATTCAAGCAAACCCTTGGTCACTTATTGAAGAGGGTTTTGATAAGGAACGTGTAAAATCGTCTGAGAGCCTTTTTAGTATTGGTAATGGAGCCATGGGGCAGCGTGCTAATTTTGAAGAAGCATATTCGGGTGGTACTTTTCAAGGCAGTTATATTGCGGGCGTGTATTATCCTGATAAAACAAGAGTTGGTTGGTGGAAAAACGGCTATCCCGAGTATTTTGCCAAAGTACTCAATGCTCCTAATTGGATCGGCATCAACGTTTTTGTAGATGATGTGCCGTTAGATCTGAACACCTGTAAAAAGGTGACTAACTTTCGCCGTGAATTGAATATGAAAGAAGGCTGGTACGAACGTAGCTTCAAAGCGGTGATGACCAACGACGTTTCAATTGCCTTGAAGGTGACCCGGTTTTTAAGTTTAGCCTTAGATGAACTAGGGGCAATCGACTTTGAAATAACGGCATTGGATACGGACGCAGAAGTAAAACTAGTTCCTTATTTGGATTCTGGTATTACCAACGAGGACAGTAACTGGGATGATAAATTCTGGAATACAACTTTGGTGAAAGCTGAGAAGAATAGGGCTTTCATTGAAGCACATACGATGAAAACCAATTTTGCCACGTGTACCTTTATGCAGGCGGAAGCCCATTTCGATGGAATTTCAGTAAGTGGTGAGCTATCAGATAAAACTGAAAATCTTATTGGGTATGAATTCATTGGCAAGCTTAAAAAGGGAAGTACCGCGCAACTGACAAAATTTGGGGGCTATACGGTCTCAACCAATCATAAAAGAGATGGGCTGGCTGCCGCGGCCAACACAGTTCTCGATAGCGCGTCAAAATTAGGTTTTGCAGGTCTTTTAAAGAAACAGAAAGAAGCTTGGGCTGCTATTTGGGAGATGAGTGATATCGTTATTGCCGGTGATGTGAAGGCACAACAGGGAATACGTTTTAATATTTTTCAATTAAACCAAACCTATTTAGGTAAAGATTCAAGATTGAATATTGGCCCTAAGGGCTTCACGGGCGAAAAATATGGAGGTAGCACCTACTGGGATACAGAAGCGTATTGTTTGCCTTTTTATATGGCAACAAAAAACCAAAAAGTAGCTTGGAACCTTTTGGAGTATCGTTATAACCATTTAGAGAAGGCAATCGAGAATGCCCAAAAATTAGGCTTTACCAATGGGGCGGCTTTATATCCCATGGTCACCATGAATGGCGAAGAATGCCATAATGAATGGGAAATTACCTTTGAAGAAATTCATAGAAATGGTGCCATTGCATTCGCCATATTCAATTATTATCGCTTTACTGGAGATTATAGGTATATACCTGAAATGGGCTTGGAAGTTTTGATAGGCATCTCCAGATTCTGGCACCAACGGGCCAATTTTTCTACTAAAAAGAAAAAATATGTGATTTTAGGGGTGACCGGTCCAAATGAATATGAGAACAATGTCAATAACAACTGGTACACGAATTATTTGGCAAAATGGTGTATTAAATTTACGATAGCACAAATTCAAAAGGTGAAGGACGGTTATCCGGTGGAATATGACCGTATTATGGCCCATACCAAGTTGACCAAAGATGAAACGGATCGTTGGGATGAAGTTGCCTCCAATATGTTTTTTCCTTATTCAAAAAAACACGAAGTGTTTTTGCAGCAAGATGGGTTTTTAGATAAAGAGTTGATTAAAGTTGATGATTTGGATAAAACAGACCGCCCCATCAATCAAAAGTGGAGTTGGGATAGAATTTTGCGCTCTCCTTATATTAAGCAGGCTGATATTTTACAAGGCTTTTATCTTTTTGAAGATGATTTCACTACAGAAGAATTGGAAAAGCATTTTGATTTTTACGAACCCTTTACGGTTCATGAATCATCATTGTCTCCTTGCGTTCATAGTATACAGGCCGCAAAATTAGGTCGTATGGATCAAGCCTATACTTTTTATTTACGTACATCACGTTTAGATTTGGATGATTATAATAAAGAGGTAGAAGAAGGGCTGCACATTACCTCAATGGCAGGTACATGGATGAGTATTGTTGAAGGTTTTGGCGGTATGCGTGTTTTGGATGACAAACTTTGTTTTACACCTCAAATTCCGAAACAATGGGACTCTTATTCGTTCAAGGTAAACTTCAGAAATCGAATTATCAAGGTTAGTGTTTTTTCCAATAAGGCTTCATTTGAACTAACGGGTCATGAAGAAATGTCTATTCGTGTAAATGGGGAGCGTGTTGTATTGCACCCAAACAAAGCGGTAGTGATATGAAAACGCACTTCTTTATGGTAGTTCTTGTAATGGCTTGCAGTATTGTAGGTTGTAAAGAAGTTACTGAAAAGAAAGAAGCAATAACTATGAAAAAAAGAAAAGCGGTAGTTTACCAAGTTTTTACACGTCTTTTTGGCAATACTAATACCACCAATACACCATGGGGCAGTATTCAAGAAAACGGAGTGGGCAAGTTTGCTGACTTTGACGAAAAGGCCTTGACTGAGATAAAAGATTTGGGCATTACCCATATCTGGTACACTGGTGTTCCGCATCATGCAGTAATAAATGATTATACAGCTTTTGGTATTTCAAATGATGACCCTGATGTGGTGAAGGGTCGCGCAGGTTCTCCTTACGCGGTAAAAGATTATTATAATGTGAATCCTGATTTGGCAACAGACCCTTCCCAACGATTGGAAGAGTTCCAGGCCTTAGTTGATCGCACCCACAAGCATGATATGAAGGTTTTAATTGATATTGTGCCCAACCATGTGGCTCGAAATTATGAAGGACTTTCAAATCCTGATGGAGTAGTGGATTTTGGTGCCAATGATGACACTTCTCAAGAATATGCCAAGAACAATAATTTTTATTACATCCCAAATACGGAGTTCAAAGTGCCCGAATGGCAAAATGGTTATTTACCCTTGGGCGGGGAGCCAATTCAATTAAATGACAGCAAGTTTAATGAAGTGCCTGCAAAATGGACTGGTAATGGTTCTAGGCTAGCACAACCAAATTTTAATGATTGGTATGAAACTGTGAAAATCAATTACGGGGTCCGCCCAGATGGCACTCCTGATTTTGATACACTTCCTGATGCCTATGCACAAATGGATTATAAGGCCCATTTTGAATTTTGGAAGGATAAAGAACTGCCAGATTCATGGTTGAAATTCAGGGATATTGCTTTGTATTGGTTAGATTTTGGAGTAGATGGTTTTCGGTTTGATATGGCGGAAATGGTACCAGTAGAATTCTGGAGTTTTATGAATTCGTCCATTAAAATGAAAAATCCGGATGCCTTTTTATTGGCAGAAGTGTACAATCCGGCATTGTATCGTGAATACATCCATAAAGGAAAAATGGATTACTTGTATGATAAGGTAGAACTATATGATGGTATAAAACACATTATGAAAGGCTATGGTTGGACGGATCATATTCCTGTTGTTCAAAATGGATTAAAAGATATTGAGCATCAGATGCTCCACTTTTTGGAAAACCATGACGAACAACGAATTTCCAGTCCAGACTTTGTTGGGCAAGCAGAAATTGCAATGCCCGCTATGGTGGTTTCAGCAACGATTAGTACTTCACCAACCATGATTTATTTTGGACAAGAGGTAGGCGAAGATGGTTCTGAAAATGCTGGTTTTGGTAGCCCAACGAGAACATCAATCTTTGATTATATAGGGGTGCCTGCCCATCAGCGTTGGGTGAACAACAAAAAATTTGATGGAGGCCAACTGTCAGGCTCAGAAAAAAAACTGAGGGATTTTTACAAAAGGCTTTTGAATTTTACGATTGGGAGTTCAGCATTAATGGGGGCATACCAAGAAATACATTTTTACAATAAAGAGCATACTGAAAATTACAACCATAGGGTTTTATCTTATGTCCGTTGGGATGATAATGAAAAGCTTGTTATCGTTTCTAATTTTGATAGCAACGATAGTTTTGAGTTGGATGTAAAACTCCCGCAAGAGGTAATTGCTAAATGGGGCTTAAAAGAAGGTAATTACCAATTAAAGGAAGAATTGTACGGCCTACCTAATGCCTTAAAAGTTGAAAATGGTATTGGAAAAATAAAGCTTACGCTAAAACCACTTGAATCGTATATTTTTAGTTTGCAGCAATAGGGAATTTTCCATTGGCTAAAATTTAAGAAATGAATACTTTTTCAAATTGTATTTTTGACCATAATCAAGCTTAAAAAAAATGAGAAGAATTTTATTTTTAGGAATTATTTGTTTGACCGTATTAAGTTCATGTGAAATGAATAAAAAAGAGCTATTGGTAATAGGGCATCGCGGGGCGATGGGTTATGAAACTGAAAACACATTGGCATCTATTCAAAAAGCGGTGGATTTAGGGGCTGATATGATTGAAATTGATGTGTTTAAAATTGCAAGTGGGGAAATTATGGTCTTCCATGATGAACGTTTAGAGCGTTTGTCAAATGCTGGTGGTCCTATTGAAGAGTATGTTTTTTATGATTTAAGACATGTGGTTTTGGATGGAAATCACCGTATTCCCATGTTGCAAGATGTGTTAAAACTAGTTGATAATAAAGTTGCTTTAAATATTGAATTAAAGGGTGCCGACACCGCTGACAAGGTTAATTTTATCACGGATTACTACATTAAAGAAAAAGGATGGAGCGCAGATAATTTCGTGATTTCAAGTTTTAATTGGGAAGAGCTTAAAAAAATGCGCAGTATAAATCCAACTATTGCCATAGCAGTACTTACAGAAGAAGAACCTTTGGAGGAAGCTATCGCCATGGCTAAAGAACTCAACGCGGTGGCCGTTAATCCATGGTTTAAAACACTGACCCAAGAAAAAATTCAACAGATTCAAAATGAAGGTTTCAAAGTGTACACCTACACTGTTAATGAACCTGAAGATTTGCAGCAAATGATTGATTTTGGGGTTGATGGTATTTTCACCAACTACCCAGACCGAATTCAGTGATTTATGATGTAATCATTGTTGGGGGTGGGGCAGCTGGTTTTTACGCTGCGATCCAAATTGCCGAATCAAATCCAAAACTTAGGGTTGCTATTTTTGAACGGGGTAAAACAGTTCTTGGTAAGGTGAAGATTTCTGGTGGCGGCCGTTGTAACGTTACCCATGCGCAATTCAATCCTAAAGAATTGGTGACGAATTACCCAAGAGGTGAAAAAGAGCTTTTGGGTCCGTTTCATACCCACTGCACCGGTGATGTAATGCAGTTTTTTGAAGATAGGGGAGTACCGTTAAAAATAGAAGAAGATGGTCGTATTTTCCCCATTTCAAACAGTTCGCAGAGTATCATAGATTGCTTTATGAGCGAGTTAGAAAGGTTGGGGATACAGTTGCTGCGCAACAATACCGTTAAAACATTTGAGCCTTCTCAAGAACTTGCAAAGGGTTGGCGAATTACCACAAAAAATAAATACTATCATGGTCAAAAATTACTGATTGCAACGGGTAGTAGTCCAAAAATGTGGGAATTACTAAAGCAGTTAGGCCATAAAGTTATCGCTCCAGTACCTTCTTTATTTACGTTTAATATCAATGATGAAAGAATTTTGGGTATTCAAGGCCTTAGCACAAATGCCAGTGTCAAAGTTTTACTCAAAAAAAACTATGATTCAAAAATTTCAATACAGCTAAAAAGCGCTGTAAAACGGGAACCTCTTTTAGCATCGGATGGAGCCGTTTTAATAACGCATTGGGGATTGAGCGGTCCGGCAATTTTAAAATTATCGGCTTGGGGTGCCAATACATTAAACGAACTAGGGTATAATTTTCGAATTGAAGTGAATTGGCTTCCGGAGTATAGCACGGAATCGCTAGAGCGTCTTTTAATGGAAATCAAGGAAATTGAAGCTAAAAAGACTGTTTTGAAAACAAAGGCTGTTGACCTGCCCAGACGTTTGTGGAACAGCCTTGTAAAAGCATCGGGAATAACACCAGAACTAAGATGGGCAGATGCAACTAAAGAAAAAATTAGGACTTTGTCTGAACAGCTGACCAAATGCAATTTAAAAGTAGAAGGAAAAAGCACGTTTAAAGAGGAGTTTGTAACTGCTGGGGGAATTGACTTAAAGGAGGTCAATTTTAAAACCTTTGAAAGCAAAAAGTTGCCCAATGTTTACTTTGCTGGCGAAGTTATTAATGTGGATGCCATCACAGGAGGCTTCAATTTTCAAAATGCTTGGACCGGAGCGTATATTGCCGCGAAAGCAATCGCATCAGGTGATTAATTCACTTATACATAGTATCATTTTAAGCTTGTTGAAGTTTTTGTGATTGGAGTCAATAAAAGGCATTCATAGAATCTGGGCTATTGTAAAACTCCGGCAAGAACGGCGGCCAAAATCCCCCCTAAAATCGGACCGATAACAGGAACCCAAGAATAAGCCCAACCTTTTGACCCCTTATTTTTTATAGGAACCAAGGCGTGCACGATCCTAGGCCCTAAATCACGCGCAGGGTTAATGGCGTAACCTGTTGTGCCCCCCAAAGACAGCCCTATCGCCCATACAATCAATGCTACGGGCAAAGCCCCCAGTGAGCCTAACCCAATAATAGTATTATCGTCTGTCATGGTAGCATCGGTAAAAAATAATACCGCAAAAACAAGCACAAATGTTCCTAGTATTTCAGTGATCAGGTTAATAGGAATGTTTTTGATCGCAGGAGTATTGCAAAACACCCCTCTTTTGGTATCACCATCTTCTGTGGCGTCAAAATGGTCTTTATTCATCAACCAAACAAAGAAAGCACCAAGCATCGCACCAATAAACTGAGCTATGATGTATTTGGGCACATCATAAATGGAGAATTCGCCTGCCATTGCCAAACCAATACTAACTGCGGGATTCAAATGTGCACCGCTAAAAGGCCCAGCAACCACAACCCCTGTATAAACTGCAAGCGCCCAACCTGTGGTAATAACAATCCAACCAGAGCCGCTTCCGTAGGTTTTGTTAAGCGAAACGTTAGCGTTTACGCCACATCCCAAAAGAATCAAAAGGAACGTGCCTATAATTTCAGCAATGAATGGAGTCATGTTTTGTTATTTAGTTCAAAGTTTAAGATCGTACTATTCTTTTTCATTTTTACCTACTACCTACTACCTACTGCTTCGTCCAATGTTCCAAAGCTTCAATGGCTCTGTACCATCCTTTGATTCCTTTTTCAATAGTTTCTCTTTTATTTGTAGGATTAAAGTGGACATCTGTTTCCCAAATGGCTTGAATTTCCTCTTGATTTTTCCAAAACCCTACTGCCAAGCCAGCTAAATATGCTGCTCCCATGACGGTCGTCTCCACTATTTTTGGTCTAACGGTTATGGTATTCAAAACATCTGCTTGAAACTGCATCAAAAGATTATTCACCGTGGCACCTCCATCAACGCGAAGTTCTTGAATTGAGACTCCGGAATCTGCTTCCATCGCCTTTAAAATATCCATAGTCTGGTACGCAATTGACTCTAAAGCCGCTCTTGCAATATGCGCGTCGGTACTACCTCTTGTAAGTCCAAAAATGGTTCCTTGAGCTTGTTGGTTCCAGTGCGGAGCTCCCAGTCCAGCAAAAGCTGGCACAAAATAAACCCCGTCAGAACCTTCGACCGAATTTGCTAAAGCTTCAACATCCGAAGAGTTGTTAATGATTTTAAGGCTATCACGTAACCATTGTACCACTGCGCCAGCGATAAAAATACTTCCTTCCAGTGCGTATGTTGTTTCGCCGTTTATTTTCCAAGCAACTGTGGTCAGCAGATTATTTTTTGATTTTACAGCTTCACTGCCAATATTCATGAGCATAAAACATCCTGTCCCATACGTGTTTTTAACCATGCCTTTTTGGGTACACATCTGTCCGAATAGTGCCGCTTGCTGATCACCTGCGATTCCCGCGATTGGAATTTTATTGGCAAAAAAGTTAGGACTGGTATATCCATAAACCTCACTTGACTGTTTCACTTCGGGCAGCATACTTTTTGGGATACTAAACAAAGCTAACAGTTCATTGTCCCATTCCATGGAATTAATATTGAAGAGTAAGGATCTAGATGCGTTGGTCACATCCGTAATGTGTAGTTTGCCCTGTGTCATTTTCCAAATCAACCAAGAATCAATCGTGCCCCATGCCAATTCACCTGCCTCAGCTCGATCTCTAGTACCTTCCACATTATCTAAGATCCATTTGACCTTGGTTGCTGAAAAGTAAGAATCAATGACCAGACCTGTTTTTTCGCGAATCATCTCAGATTTCCCAGCGGCCTTTAATTCGTCACAATATTCGGCAGTTCGTTTATCTTGCCAAACAATGGCGTTGTAAACGGGCTCTCCGGTTTTTCTGTCCCAAACAACGGCAGTTTCCCTTTGGTTGGTGATTCCAATAGCGGCTATTTGTGAACCTTCCAATCCTTTTTTCGTGACCGCTTCGGCAGCCATTCCTGCCTGGGTCGACCAAATTTCTGTGGCATCATGCTCCACCCATCCCGGTTGCGGAAAAATCTGGTTAAATTCTTTTTGGGCAACAGAAACAATGGTTCCTTTTTTGTCAAAGACAACTGCTCTACAACTTGTGGTTCCTTGATCTAATGCTAGAATATATTGGCTCATAAGTATAAATTAAAGAGTAGTAAATTACTAAAAATAAATGTCCTAGTTTTATTGAGAAGCGAAAAAGAAACCATGGCTAGATATATCATTTTTTTAAGGGGAATTAATGTAAGCGGACAGCGGAAAATAAAAATGGCGGATTTAAGGGCAAGTCTGGAAAAATCAGAATTTAAAAATGTACTCACCTATATCCAAAGCGGCAACATAATAGTGGAAGCGGATAAGACAGTGAAGCAAGCTTTAGCAAGTAAAATCAGTACAATTATTTTACATGATTTTGGTTTTGAAGTGCCAACGCTGGTATTTCTTGTTGAGGAGATAGAGGCTATTTTAATGGATGTACCCTTTCAAAATATTGAAAAGAAGAATTTATATTTCACCCTTTTATTTAAAAAACCGAATCAGGAATCCGTAGATGCTTTTAATAAGACCCAATTTGAGAATGAAGATTTTTATATAAGAGAACAGTGTGTCTACCTCAATTGTAAAAAAGGTGCCGGAAAAGCCAAATTGAACAATAATCTTATCGAAAAAAGGCTGGGTGTCATTGCTACCACCAGAAATTTAAATACCTTGAAGAAAATGCTTGAATTAGGTTAGGTTTCTTATTGCACCAAGCATCAATTCAACTCCCAGATTTTAAAATTCAAAATAGTTGCAAATGAGACCCATAGAAAATAGGGTACCATCAAAATAGCTGCTTTTTTACTGACAACATGGAACCATTTAATAGTCAGTATAATCATTACCAGTAGTATTAAAATAACGAATAAAGCTGCCAATGGATTTTTCAATCCAAAGAAAACGATACTCCACAGGGAATTCAATAGCAACTGAAATCCAAAATGATAAAGGGCAGTTTTTACCCAAACATGATGAAAGCCTTTTCCCCAAACTACGCCAGCGGCAATACCCATCATGATATACAAGATTGTCCAAACCGGTGCAAATAGCCAATTTGGCGGGTTGAAACTGGGTTTGTTTAAGGTGAAGTACCAGTCATTTACAGAGCTTTGTGTGGCAACACTGGAAAGAGAACCAATGATGAGGCAAATTATTACGGCAATAAGTATTTTGGTTACTTTCCTTTTCATGGTAGTGCGATTCCTACTAAAATAGCAATTAATTTGAATTCAACACTACCTTATTTACACTTCATTTATCTTTGCTGAAATTGCTTTTGATGAACGAGAATGATTTTGTTTTAAATGACGGCTATGAATTGCCTTTGAAAGGAAGCGTAAGGTGGAAAGCCCCTAGTAATATTGCTTTGGTAAAGTATTGGGGTAAAAAAGAAAATCAAATTCCCGCTAACCCATCTATCAGTTTTACTTTAGATGCTTGTGCCACCACGACAGCGGTTACTTATTCCAGGTTGGAAGAACCTTTGGAAAGTTTTTCATTTGATTTGTTTTTTGAGGGGAAGGAAAAACTAGATTTTAAGCCCAAAATTGATACCTTTTTTCAGCGAATCGAAAAGTATGTTCCTTTTTTAAGGTCGTACCATTTCAAGATTGAGACCTCAAATTCTTTTCCGCATAGTAGTGGTATAGCCTCTTCGGCGAGTGGAATGGCTGCACTGGCCTTGTGCCTTATGTCGATTGAAAAGAAGATGAATCCTGCTATTTCTATTCTCTTTTTCAATCAAAAAGCTTCTTTTCTAGCGCGTTTAGGTTCTGGTAGTGCGTGCCGAAGTATACAAGGTGATTTAATACAATGGGGCAGTTATAAGGGGATTTCAAATAGTTCAGATTTGTTAGGAATTCAATACCCCTTTGAGGTTCATCCAAATTTCAAAAATTTCCATGATACTATTTTGTTGGTGCACAAGGGGCAAAAAACAGTAAGCAGCACCGTTGGGCATGAACTAATGCACGCTCATCCTTTTGCAGAAGAGCGATTTAAGCAAGCCCATACCAATTTGGATAAATTAAAAGAGGTATTTGCAAATGGAGATTTAGGGGAGTTTATCAAAATTGTAGAGAGTGAGGCATTGACACTACATGCTATGATGATGACAAGCTTGCCTTATTTTGTGTTAATGAAGCCAAATACCTTAGAGGTCATAAATAAAATTTGGGCATTTAGAGAGAGAACAAAAACCCCTATTTGTTTTACTTTGGATGCTGGCGCAAATGTACATGTGCTATATCCTGAAAAAGTGAAAGAAATAACCATTCAATTTATTCAAGATGAATTGGTTGCATACTGTGAAAACGGGCATTATATTTGTGACCGAATTGGTAGTGGCGCCAAAAATTTAAATGATTGAAAAAGATAATTTATGTTGTTTTTCACCGTTAGTTGTTAACGCCATACCAAATTTTAGTATAAACTTTTGATTTAGAACCCGCTTTGTTTATCTTTATAATCAAAGTGATTAAACAAAACTAGTTTATCACAAAATTCTTATGAAAGGACCATTATTTTATTCGAAGATTCTTCTTTTTGGCGAATACGGAATTATTAAAGACTCCAAGGGGCTTTCAATACCATATAATTTTTTTAAAGGGGCTTTGAAAACAGATGACAATCAGTCTGAGGAGTCAAAGCAATCAAACCAAAGTTTAAAGCGGTTTGCTGAGCACCTTGAGGGTATTCAGGCTGCATCTTTAGTTGAATTTGATATTGATGCTCTGCGCCAAGATGTTAGTAATGGGATGTATTTTGACAGTTCTATTCCCCAGGGATATGGAGTTGGTAGTAGTGGTGCATTGGTTGCCGCGATTTACGATAAATACGCTTTGAACAAAATAACGGTACTTGAGAATTTAACGCGTGAGAAATTACTCAAATTGAAAACAATATTTGGGCAAATGGAATCTTTTTTCCATGGTAAATCATCTGGTTTAGATCCTTTAAATAGCTATTTAAGTCTTCCTATTCTCATAAATTCTAAAGATAATATTGAATCTACAAGTTTACCGGCCCAGAATAAAGAGGGCAAGGGAGCCGTATTTTTGTTGGATAGTGGAATGACTGGAGAAACCGCGCCCATGGTGCAAATCTTCATGGAGCAAATGAAGCAAGATGGTTTTCGCAGTATGTTGAAAGATAAGTTTATCAAACATACCGACGCC
>CAYGUO010000077.1:0-14025 GCA_964353095.1 uncultured Flavobacteriaceae bacterium
ATATCATACTAATTGATGAAATCAACCGTGCTCCGGCAAAAACACAAGCTGCTTTATTTGAAGCCATGGCTGAGCGCCAAATCACCATTGATGGTCAAGAGTTTCAGATGCAGCCCCCATTTTTAGTTTTTGCCACACAAAACCCGGTGGAACAAGAAGGCACTTATCGATTGCCGGAAGCGCAACTAGACCGTTTTCTTTTTAAGATAAACGTAGGCTATCCTTCCCTAGATGAAGAAGTTGCCATACTAGAAAGTAAACATCAACAGAAAAACACTAATGCTGAGGCACTAATCACTTCCGTACTTTCCGCCAAAGAGATTGCAACATATCAAAATACCATAAAAGAAGTAATTGTTGAAGATAACTTACTTAAATATATTGCAGCTATTGTCAATAGTACGAGAACCAACGCTAACCTATATTTAGGGGCCTCGCCAAGGGCGTCAATCGCAATTATGGACGCTTCAAAAGCACTAGCTGCCATTAACGGGCGTGATTTTATTACACCAGATGATATTAAAAAGGTGGCAAGTGCCATTTTGGCGCACCGTATCATTTTAACCCCAGAAAGAGAGATGGAAGGCTTTACTGCAGAAAAAGTGGTCAAGCAATTAATCGAATCAATTGAAATTCCTAGATAATAAATAGTGAAACATATTTTCAAACATAGCTATTTACAGAAACGATTTTTTATCGTTCTCTCCATCCTAATTATTGGATTTGTTTTTGCGTTCATTTATGAGAACCTCTTAGGGGCGATTCAAATTCTCTTCTATGTTTTTGTTTTACTGGTTTGTATTGATATCATTTTACTATTTCTTTCAAAGGGTGCCATTGATGGCGAACGGCTGCTACCTGAAAAACTATCCAACGGTGACGAAAATATCATCCAAATAAAAGTTACCAACCGGTACCTTTTTAAGGCAAACATCCGAATAATTGATGAATTGCCCTTTCAATTTCAAAAACGGGACTTTGGTCTAAAAAGTTATTTGCAGAGTGGAGAAGAAAAAGCCTACAAGTATACATTAAGGCCAACAGAACGAGGCGTTTACTCCTTCGGAAGCTTGATTGTTTTAACAAGTTCCCCAATCGGATTTTTAGCTAAAAAATATCGCTTTAATACTTCGCAAGAGGTACCTGTATATCCTTCTTATCTACAATTGCGCAAATATGATTTAATTGCCTTCACCAATAGGTTGTTTGAATATGGATTAAAGAAAATTAGAAAGATTGGTCATACTATGGAGTTTGAGCAAATAAAAGATTACGTACAAGGTGATGATATTAGAAATATAAATTGGAAAGCTACCGCAAAACGGGGTCAACTAATGGTCAACCAATATCAAGATGAAAAATCACAACCTATCTATTCTATTATTGATAAAGGGAGAGTGATGAAAATGCCTTTCGAAGGCCTTAGTCTTTTAGATTATGCCATTAATGCCACTTTGGTCATTAGTAATATCGCCATTAAAAAAAATGATCAGGCGGGGATGTTCGCTTTTAGCAACAAAATTGAAAACCGTGTGGTCGCAGATCGCAGAAGTTCACAAATGAATTTAATTTTGGAAACTCTATATAACTTAGAAACCAATTTTGTAGAAAGTGATTTTAGTAGACTGTATATAGACATCAAACGAAATTTAAACCAACGAAGCCTCATTTTGTTATACACCAATTTTGAGACTATAGACGCTTTAAATCGGCAACTACCTTACTTACAAGCCATAGCGAAGCAACATTTATTGGTGGTCATCTTTTTTGAGAATACCGAACTATTGCAGTTTACAGCCAAAAAGGCTGAAAACACGCATCAAATTTTTGAGCAAACAATTGCTGAAAAGTTTTTATTTGAAAAAAAATTGATTGTAAATGAACTTCGGAAATTTGGAATACAGGCCCTTTTAACAAAACCGGAAGACCTTACCATCAACACTATCAATAAATATTTAGAAATAAAGGCGCGGGGTTTACTTTAACCTCACTCAAAAGATACCATGGCTATTTCGGTAAGGGTGGGCATTCTATTTAAATCTTCAAAAGAAGTAATGGGCAAATCAATAGCCATATTTTCTTGTACGCTCAGGTAAGTAAGCGCCTTAGGACTTTGGGATTTTCTATTTTTCTTTTTATTGCTAAAAATATCAATGGTCACGCCCACAGTTGCTCCCCCAAGAATAGTGGCCCATAAATCATCATTATCCCAGCCATTTTCGCGTTGACTGGCATCAATAGCTTCTTTTCCAAGACCAACTAGCGCACTACCGCCTATGGAACCGGCAAAGGTCCACCATCGGTTTCCATCAGAAATCTGTTTAGCCACTCCAGCTCCAACCAGTCCATAAAGATTGCCTCCAACAAAATGTAAGACCTTATCCCTATCTACTTGACCAGAAACCATGTTAAGGCACATCAAAAATACTAAAGTGGGGATTAGTTTTTTCATATTGGCAGCAAAGTTAGAAAAAGTAGCTGAAGTCAAACAAAAATTGACAAAAAATGACATCATTATTCATAACCAAATGAAAATCAAATGCTTATTTAAATTTACTTATCTTTAAAGGAAATGTTCCGCTTGTCATTGACCTCTGTTTTCATTAGGGATTATACTAAAAACAACCAATTCAATTCATCAGATGAGTATAAAACAAAAATTAGTTTTAGGATTACTTGCCGTTGCGGTAATTCTAATGATTGTAATAAGTGAAAAACAAAAGCAAGTTCCGGTAAAGAGGGAATTGGCAGGAATGAATTTCATTAAGTGTACGGTCGCTAAGTTCATGTTGGATGAGGTGGATAGCACCAAACAAATAGCTCCTCTTTTTGAAAATCTTGGTAGTTTAACCTATAAAATAAGTACTACTCAAAAAAGTGCTCAAGTATATTTTAATCAAGGACTAAGGCTTACTTATGCCTTTAACCATGCTGAAGCGCATCGTTCTTTTATGGAAGCAGCTAGACTTGATCCTGATGCACCAATGACATTTTGGGGACAGGCGTACGCATTAGGTCCAAATATTAATGACCCGTTGCCAGAAAGAGAACGTATCGAAAAAGCTTTAACGGCACTTGAGAAGGCAAAGTCAAAATTTTCTAATTGTACTGCAAAAGAAAAAGCACTAATTGAAGCTTTGGCAACAAGGTATTCCATTGATACGTTAACCACCTCAGAATCTTTAAACTTAGCTTATATGCAAGCTATGAAAAAGGTGGTCGCTACTTTTCCGGAAGACGGGCAAATTCAAACGCTCTATGCGGCATCAGTAATGAATACGGTACCCTGGAATTACTGGGATGCTGACGGAAATCCTTCACCCAACATTGCAGAAGCAAAACTTGCATTGGAAAAAGCAATACAGCTCAATCCTGATAATCCTGGAGCGCATCATTATTATATTCATATGGTTGAATTACCTAAACCTGATTTAGCGGTTCCTAGCGCGGAAAAGCTCGGTTCTTTAATGCCAGCTGCTGGGCATATTGTTCATATGCCATCTCATATTTACATTAGAGTTGGGCGTTACTATGATGCTGTAAAAGTGAACCAGCGAGCTGTACTCGCTGATGAGGACTACATTTCACAATGTTTCGCTCAAGGTATGTACCCATTAGGCTATTACCCACATAATATTCATTTTCTTTGGTCGGCTGCTAGCTTATTGGGCAACAGTGATATTGCAATTGGCGCGGCAAAAAAAACAGCTGAAAAGGTTCCAGTTGGTGAAATGGAGGAGATGCACTTTTTACAAAATTTTGCGGCCACTCCCCTACTAGCTTACGTCCGTTTTGGAAAATGGAACGATATCTTGACTATGCCTGCACCAAATAACAAAATCAAACATCTCAAACTTATTTGGCACTATGCGCGAGGAATAGCATTTACCCGAAAAAACAATTTAAAAGAAGCTAGAGAAGAACTTCTTGCGCTAAAGATAATGCAGGACGATCCCGAATTGGAGACAATTTTAGCTGTTGGTTTTGATTCGAGTTTAACTATTTCCGAGTTGGCGTATGAAGTTGTTGCAGGCGAAATTGCCGCTTTAGAAGGCAACTACAATTTAGCAATCAACCACCTCGGAAAAGCAGTAAAAATTGAAGATGAATTAGTGTATAACGAGCCCTCGTCTTGGCATATTCCTCCACGTCAAAATTTAGGCGCAATACTATTAAAGGCTGAAAAATTTGAAGAGGCAGAAGCTGTTTTTAGAGAAGACTTAGATGATTTAAGGCAAAATGGTTGGTCGCTCATGGGTCTTTACAAAAGCTTGAGTGCCCAGAAAAAAATGAAAGAAGCCGTACAGGTTAAACAAGAGTTTGACGAAGCATGGAAACATGGTGATTTAAAAATAGATACTTCAATTTTATAAGCATCTAATTATTCATTTTTTTCTGGTTTTGGATGTCGTTAATCAGTAATATAGTGCTGTCTCCGCGAGCGTAGTCAAGAGGTCGTTTGACATAACGTATTTAAAATGAGGTCTCGACTGCGCTCGACCTAACATAAATTATTATGTTTAGGACTGATTACGGAGGTTCAGTTTCTAGTTTATGACATTCAAAAAGCCGCAACCTAATTACTTGTTAGCGTCAAGTACGTTAACCCAAACTAGCTATACTCAAAACCCAAATTAAACTATAGTCCAATGCTTTTATTTTCAAGGTAGTTTTAGGAACGGTACCGATATTTATCAAAAAATATGAAGGAACATGTTACTTCGCTACGTTTACGGCTCTAGTTTCTCTAATAACAGTAACTTTTACCTGACCAGGATAGGTCATATCAGTCTGTATTTTCTGTGAAATCTCAAATGATAATTCCGCTGCTTTATCATCATTAACCTTTTCGCTCTCTACTATAACACGAAGTTCACGACCTGCCTGAATGGCATAAGCTTTCTGAACACCGCTAAAACCAAAAGCAACGTCTTCAAGATCTTTTAATCGTTGAATATAAGAATCCAACACCTGACGCCTTGCCCCTGGCCTTGCGCCGCTAATAGCATCACACACCTGCACGATTGGTGAAATCAAGGTGGTCATTTCAATTTCATCGTGGTGAGCCCCAATTGCGTTACAAACATCTTTTTTCTCACCAAATTTTTCAGCCCACTGCATTCCTAAAATAGCATGCGGGGTTTCTACCTCAACTTCCGTATTGGGAACCTTACCAATATCATGTAATAATCCTGCTCGCTTCGCAATTTTTGGATTTAAACCTAGTTCAGCAGCCATTACACCACAAAGCTTGGCTACCTCTCTAGAGTGCTGTAATAAGTTTTGCCCGTAAGAAGAGCGATATTTCATGCGTCCAACCGCCTTAATCAGCTCAGGATGCAATCCGTGAATACCCAAATCAATTACGGTACGTTTACCAATTTCAACAATCTCTTCGTTAATTTGTTTTTCGGTCTTCTTTACAATCTCTTCAATTCGCGCCGGATGAATACGGCCATCAGTGACCAAACGGTGCAATGATAATCTAGCTACCTCTCTACGAACGGAATCAAAACAAGAAAGTATGATTGCCTCTGGGGTGTCATCAACTATAATCTCTACGCCAGTGGCAGCTTCAATAGCTCTAATATTTCGACCTTCGCGACCAATAATTCGTCCTTTGACATCATCAGATTCTAAATTGAATACAGAGACACAATTCTCTACTGCCTCTTCCGTTCCAATGCGCTGAATCGTATTAATGACGATTTTACGTGCTTCTTGTTGTGCCGTTAACTTTGCTTCTTCCATGGTGGTTTGCAAGTAAGCCATGGCGTCTGTCTTGGCAGTTTCTTTAAGTGATTCCAGTAACTGGTTTTTGGCATCTTCTGCAGATAGGCCTGAAATTACCTCTAGCTGTTGTACTTGACTTTTATGAAGTTTATCAACTTCTGTTTGTTTCTTGTCAAAGATTTCGCTTTTGTATTCAACATCTTTGATTTGCTTTTCAAGCTGCTCGCTTAAACGTTTATTTTTAGAAAGTTCACTGCTAATTTGAGATTCTTTATCACGAGTACGCTTTTCAGCTTCAGCGATTTTTTTATCCTTATTGATGATGACCTTTTCATGCTCTGCTTTAAGTTCAAGAAACTTTTCTTTAGCTTGAAAAATCTTATCTTTTTTAATGCTTTCTCCCTCTTTTTGTGCCTCTTTGATTAAAAGTGACGCCTCTCTTTTGGCATTGGTTATGGTTTTTGCAGCTTTTCCTTTTTCTAACATTTTGGCAATGGCGAAACCTATTGCCAAACCAACTACTGCTGCTATAATACTTATTGTGGTGCTATCCATTTTGCTATTTTTGGTTATAAAAAAGCCCACATTGGCCAAAGTTTTGTACAAACTCCTGAATAACAGGTTTAGGGCTAACAAGTTGCTCAAGGATCCCTATACAAGTAGGGCCTGCTTTTACAACCTAAACTCACCCTTTTTAATAGAATAACGTTGAGTTTGTCAAAAAATAAATACCAATGTGGGCAGTAACTATTACTATTTTAAAGAACTTATTCTGAAACTAATTTGCGTTGCACCAAGTCGTTCAATGCTTTTAAACGATCTGTTGCCAGTTTCACATTTTCAGCTTCACTTATTCCGCTTTGTTCAATTTTAGAGGCAAACTGAAGCGCGCACATCGCAAGGACATCCTGCTTATCACGAACTGCATAATTCTGCTCAAACTTTTTTGCCAGATTATCAATGTTTTTGGCTGCTTTACGCAACCCTTCTTCTTGTTTTGGGTCAATCGTTAACGGATAGACCCTATCGGCAATAGAAAGCTTTATTTTGAGCTTTTCCTCCATACTATTTATGCTGCATTATTCTGCTAAATGGGCAATACAACTGTCCAATTCACGAATAAGTGCATTTATTTTGAGCTTAGCTTCTGTTTTGTTTGTATTACTACCCAGCATTGAGTTTGCTAGTTTTAGGGAGTTATATTTTTCCTCCCAATCAACTAATGTGTGCTCTGTTTTCTGTTGCTCGCTTTTGATAGCGTTCAATTCTTCTGTCAACTTAGTATTCGCCTGATAAAGCAACTCTAATTTATGTAAAAGTTTGCTTACCTTGTTTTCTAAAGAATCAACTATTTCAACAAGTTCACCCATGCTGCAAATTACAATGCCTATGATAACAAAGTTAACCAACCTCAACCAACCTAGCAATACTTTTAGCATTTTATCTTAAAGCAATGCTTTAAGATATTTTAAGCAATTGAGATTCTGTTTTTTAAAGATTGAAACCTATTCCTTACTTTCGTAAGCAAATATTGTTTCTGCTATGCGATTACACTTTTTCAGTGTGCTTTTTCTGACCTTTTCAATCCTTTTTTCCCAAGATAAATATCCTAAAGATATTTTTAGTTCCCCTATGGATATTCCGCTTATACTTGCGGGTACTTTTGGCGAATTGCGTTCCAATCATTTTCATTCCGGTATTGATATTAAAACCCAAAGAAGACAAGGCTTACCCATTTATTCCATAGCGGATGGCACGGTAACCAGAATCAAAATATCACTATGGGGATATGGCAAAGCACTCTATGTAGCGCATCCTAACGGATTCACATCGGTTTATGCGCATCTTCAAAAATTTAGTCCAGAGATTGAAGCGTATATCAAAAAGCAACAATATAAAAAGCAGTCTTATGAAGTAGAGGTGTTCCCAGATTATGGAGAATTGAAAGTGGCCAAAGAAGAAATTATTGCCTACTCTGGCAACACAGGTGGTTCGTCAGGGCCACACCTACATTTTGAAATAAGAAGCAGTATTACCGAAAAACCAACCAACCCGCTTCTGTATGGTTATGATATTCGAGATGCCACCAATCCAACACTTATTGGCCTATTTGGTTATCCAATTTCAAATGGTTCGCAGATAAATCAAAGTGCTAAAAGGGTACAATTAAATTTCACCAAACAAAGCGATGGTACTTTTTTGGCCGATAAGGTTACCGCAACTGGCACCATAGGTTTTGGATTTAATGGGTTTGACAGACAAGACATGGCAGCAAATAAAAATGGAATCTATGCTGTTAAGCAAACGGTAAACGGCAAAGTTTATTCAGAGTATAATTTTGAAAGCTTTTCGTTTGGAGAAACAAGATATATCAACACTTTGATTGATTACGCCCACTTTGGAAAATTCAAGCAACGAATTCAAAAATGTTTTAAAGAAGAGGCCAACAAACTTGCTATTTACAAATCACTTTATATGGATGGCAAACTTAAGGTACAAGAAGGGCTTGATTATAAAGTAGAACTTCTAATTTCTGATATCAAGGGCAATCATGTGAAAGTGATTATACCTGTTAGCGGCAAAAAACAAGATTTAAAGATTCAAAATAAAATTAAAAAAACAGCGGATTTTGTTTTAGCGAACAAGCCAAATAGTTTTGATTTGGGTGCTGCCAAGGTTTATTTTCCTGAGAGCACATTTTATGAAGATTTCTACATCGATTTAAAAAAGGGAAACGATACCGTAACCATTCATAACCAAACCGTTGCCGCACACCGTAACTTTACCATCACTTTTGACGTATCAAAATATCCAAAGAATGAACGAAAACAGCTCTTCATTGCAAGACTGAGCGATAGAGGTCAATTGAGACATACCAGAACCTATAAAAGGGAACAAAGCTTTACCACTAGAACGAGAACCTTGGGCACTTATACGATAGCAAAAGACACCATCGCACCTGTTATCAAACCAAAAAACTTTAAAGCTAAAGAATGGTTAAGCAATTACAGCTACCTAAGTCTTAGTATTAGTGACGATTTAAGTGGTATCAACACCTATAATGCTACCCTCAATGGAGATTGGATATTAATGGAGTATGAGCCAAAAACAAATACCATCACCTATAATTTTGATGATAAAATAACCGATAGAAAGCAATGTGACCTTAAAGTAGTCGTTACGGATAATGTGGGCAATTCAACTACCTTTGAACAGACCTTCTTTAGAAAATAGCATTTTGAGGCAAGCAAAAATTTTGCTCTTTTTGATTTTTTTGTTAACTACGGTTGCGCTGTCTGGGCAAACCGCAGTCATTACTGGCGTTGTATTGAACGAAAATAACACACCCATCCAAAATGCAACTGTTTCTACGGGCACTTCCGGAACGGTTACCGATAGTAATGGGGCCTATAGATTACAGGTTGTTTCAGATATAAAGAATACAATCACCTTTTCCCATATTGGTCATAAAAACATTATCCTTGAAAATATCATACTACTTACCAATGAAACTTTTGAGTTTAACCCGGTTATGAAGGTAGGGGCCATTCAAATTGCCGAAGTAGAAATCTCACCTACTGGAGAGAAAAGTGTTGAAGGTATTATTACCGTTGCACCAGAACTGGTGCGAAAAATTCCCGGAGCGAATGCAGGGGTAGAAAATTTATTAAAACTCTTACCTGGGGTTTCTTTCAATAATGAGCTAAGTACCCAATATAATGTACGAGGTGGAAATTTTGATGAAAATCTGGTCTATGTCAATGGCATTGAAGTCTATCGTCCCTTTTTGATTAGATCTGCACAACAAGAAGGCTTTAGCTTTGTCAATAGCAGTATGATAGAAAACCTTGAGTTTTCCGCAGGAGGGTTCCAAGCTAAATATGGAGATAAGCTTTCTTCCGTATTGGATATCACCTACAAAACACCAAGCTCATTTGAATTGCAGGCAGATGCCAGTTTACTTGGTGCGGGTATCACAATGGAAACCGTCTCAAAAAACAATAATTTTAGCAGTATCAGTGGAGTTCGCTACAGAAACAATAGTTTATTTGTGAATAGCCAGCAAACACAGACCAATGTAAACCCAACCTTTATTGATGCCCAAAATTATTTGACCTATCGATTTTCAAATCGTTTTAAATTAAATTTTTTAGGTAACTTTTCCATTAACGACTACCAAAATGAACCCCTAACAAGGCAAACTAATTTTGGCACCATTACCGAACCTAGAGCGCTATCGGTATTTTATGAAGGCCAAGAAAATAATAGATTTCAAACTCAATTAGGTGCCTTAAAAGCAGATTATCTTTTCAATGAGTCTACAAAAATTGATTTAACCGCTTCCATTTACCACACCACAGAAGAAGAATTTTCTGATATTATTGCCGCCTACGAACTCGGTAATGTTGATACGAACCTTGGCAGTGAAAATTTAGGGGAGATAATAGATTCTCGTGGTATAGGCGCACAACAAAATAGAGCAAGAAACCAATTAGATGCCTTAATTTTCAATTTAGCTCATAAGGGTACATTCAAAAAAAATGGAAAAACATTAAAATGGGGATTAAAATATGCACACGAAGATTTTAGAGACCAGCTTAGGGAATCAGAGTTTATAGATTCCGCAGGGTTTTTTATTCGTCCAACAGATAATCAATTTATTAATAATCAACCTGAAGAACCTTTTATAGGTGACATTGTTCCTTTTGAGGGCATTCAGGCTACCAATTTTGTCAAAACAAATCGTATTTCGGGATACCTACAATTTGATAATAGAATTCAATGGAATGAAAATGATATCTATTATAATATTGGTGTACGAGCACAACATTGGACTTTAAGCGGTGTCGGCTTTGAACGCAATGCCCAGTTTTTGATAAGTCCAAGAGCGCAATTTGCAATCAAGCCCAATTGGCAAAGGGATATGCTCTTTAGGTTTGCACTAGGAAGTTATCAGCAACCTCCATTTTACCGTGAATTAAGAAATCTTGCTGGAAACATCAATCCGAACGTAAGGGCACAAAAATCTGTTCACGCCGTGCTGGGCAATGAATACAGTTTTAACCTTTGGGATAGACCTTTCCAACTCACAAGCGAAGCGTATTACAAAAAACTGACCGATGTAAACCCGTACACAGTGGAAGATGTGAGAATTAGATATGCAGCGCTCAACAATGCCGATGCTTTTGCCTATGGTTTTGATTTTAGGCTTAACGGAGCACTTGTGCCGGGTGCTGAATCTTGGTTAAGCGTAGGTTATTTGCGAACAAAAGAGAATATTGACAATCGCGGCTATATTTCTAGACCCACAGACCAACGTTTTAAACTTGGGCTACTTTTTCAAGACTATATGCCTACAATTCCTGATTTAAAGTTATACCTTAACTTGGTTTACAATACTGGTGTACCGGGCGGGTCACCTAATAATGGGGATCCTTACGATTTTCAGAATAGATTAAGAGATTATAGACGTGCCGATTTAGGAATTTCATATATTTTTGCCAGTAGGGAAAATAAGCATCCAAAAGGACATTGGTTGCATAAATTCAAGGAGTTAAATGCAGGTTTTGAAATTTTTAATTTGTTCAACAATCAAAATTCCATAACGAATACCTGGGTTAGGGATGTTGATACGCAAAGGCAATTTGCGATACCTAATTTTTTAACTTCACGAATACTAAATCTAAAACTCAGTATGCGCTTTTAAGATATGATGATTAAAAAAGTAATTTTATCGCTGCTTCTATTTACCGTATGCATTGCCAATGCCCAAAAAAATATTTACGAAAGTAATCGTTTTGATATCTTAAGTGAAAATCATGAAGTCTTGGCCATAGTACCTTTTCTGGCGCAATTGGAATTAGAACAATCCATATCAAAAAAAGAGCAAAAACAATTGGCCGAACGCGAAGGGTATGCCGTTCAAGACGCGCTAGAAACTTATTTTTCGCAACGTAAAAAAAGAAAGAAGTTCAATGTTGACTTTCAAAACACAAAGAACACCAATGCGCTATTGGCACAAAACAATATTACCTATGAGAACATAGACGTTTATACCATAAAACAGCTTTCAGAAATTTTAGGCGTTGATGGTATTATTAGTGGCAATTTAGACCTGAACATTTTACTCTCGAAGGGCGTACCTACAGATTTTAGCTTTTTAGATTATTTTAATGGAAGTACTGACTATGGGAGAATTGGTATTAAAATCAGTGATGGCCTTACCGGTAAATTATTGTGGCGTTATGAAAAGGCAATCGATAAGAAAACAGGCAAAAACACCTCAGAACTCATTGACCGAATGATGCGACTTGCGAGTAAGAAATTCCCTTACGACAAAGAGAAAAAACGTAAAAAACGTAAAAATTAACTGTTTGCAAATTCCTTTAATACCCCAATAGTATAATCCAGTTCTTCTTTGGTATTATATTTTGAAAATGAAAAACGCAAAGAAGGTTTTTCAAGTTCTTCCGCTGGTAAAATTTCTGATAATACATGAGAGCCTTTAGCACTGCCCGATTGACAAGCACTACCTTTTGAACAGGCAATACCTTTTAAATCTAAGTGAAATAGAAGCATTAATGATTTTTGGGTATCAAAAGGCAAACGAATATTGGTTAAGGTATAGGTGCTTTTGAACATATCACCAGAATGCCCGTTGAATTCGGCATCAGGAATTTCTTGTTTTACCTTATCAATAAAATACTTTTTAAGTCCAGAAACGTATTCCTTTTCTTCCTCCAAATTTTCATACGCAGCAATAAAGGCTTCTTCTAAACCTACTATGTTGTGAAATGGCTCCGTACCGGCCCTAAAACCCCTTTCTTGAGCACCCCCGACAATCAATGGTTTTAAACCAGAATTTTTTCTGATAAAGGCAAAACCAACTCCTTTGGGCCCATGGAATTTATGTGCGGCTGCAGTTAAAAAATCAACGGTCGACTTCTCTAAATCCCATAAAAAATGACCAACGGACTGCACCGTATCGGAATGAAAAAGGGCGTTTGATGCTTTGCATAACTTTCCAATTTCTTCAATATCGATAAGATTTCCAATCTCATTATTCACATGCATTAAACTCACCAATTTTTTAGCCCCATCTTGGCTCAGTAAAGTCTTTAAATGTGACATATCAGGGTTGCCATAGGTATCCAAATCAACAAAAAGTAAGGTGATACCATATTCTTTCTCAAGCTCTTCAGCCGTATGTAATACCGCATGATGCTCAATTTTTGAGGTAATTATTGTTGTAACCCCTAAATCACGTACGGCACAACGCAAAATCATATTATCAGCCTCAGTGCCGCCTGAAGTAAAGATAATTTCAGATGGATGGGCATTCAGATGCTTAGCAATGGTTTTTCTTGCATTCTCAATGGCCGTCTTGGCAGAACGTCCAAAACTATGCGTCGAAGAAGGGTTTCCGTAAAAATTACCCAATGCATCTTGCATTTTTGAAATGACCTCATCTCGAACCTGAGTGGTTGCTGCGTTATCTAAGTAAACCTTTTGCATTGTTCTTGACTCATTTAAAACTGACCAAAAATAGCCATTATTAAGTTAATTTCTTTGAAATTCAATGGATTCAAATAGGATATTAAAATCGAATTCCTTTAAATTTGGAGCAATGAAAAATACACGCGTTCTTTTTTTTGCAGTAATTGTATCATTTCTTTCATGTAGCGATGGCGACTTGCAGATAGAGACTATAGATTTTGATAGTTCCAGTATTGATTTTTGCGAGGCTCCATTGGCGAATTCTCGAAATATTCTATTTAAAATCAATGATGATGAAGCGCTAATTCTTGATTTACGAAGCGGTGTTCTCAATAATGGGGTTATTGGTACGGACACCATTTTTACGGAAAGTGAAGTGCCAAGTGCTTCTCAATTAACCTATAGAATTTTTTCTGATAATATAACGGATAGTTATTTTTGTAACGAAATTCCTTTAGCAACTCCAACTGTTACGGAAGAAATTGATGCAGTGACTGGTATGGTAATCATCAAGACCATAATGAATGCTGACACGACGGCTTATAACCATATTATTCAACTAAGTGGTATTAGATTGGAGAATGAATCTGGAGAGAGCATCACTGACTTAACCATAAATGATTTTGGCGAAGTAAGTACGGTAATTTCAAATTAAGGATTTTGATAAATATATACTTCGGTTGCTCCTAAACCGTACTTTTGGTAATCTGCATCGTAAAAATCTACCGTATATTTTTTAAACAGGTATTTTAATTCTTCTTTCAGCACTCCTTCACCAACGCCATGAATAAAAAC
>CAYGUO010000078.1:0-3143 GCA_964353095.1 uncultured Flavobacteriaceae bacterium
TGGCCTGATGCTGAAAGGACTTATTGATGCCCATCGTTATCTGCAAAATGATGAATATCTCAAAATCGCATTAAAAAATGCCGAATTTATTAGGAAAGAGATGATGCGCGATTCAGGTGGTCTTTTTAGAAACCATAAAAACGGTGAAAGCAACATCAATGGTTTTTTAGAAGACTACGCCGCTACCATTGAAGCTTTTATAGCGCTATATGAAGTTACCTTTGACCAAAAGTGGCTTAACCATGCGAAAGAACTTACCGATTATAGCTTAGCACATTTTAATGATGAGACAAGCGGAATGTTGTTTTTCACTTCTGATGAAGACAAAACACTAATGAGAAGATCAATTGAGTCTTACGATAAGGAAATTTCATCCTCAAACTCAATAATGGCCCACAACCTCTTAAAATTACACAAGCTTTTTTCAAATGAAGGTTATGGTGAGCGTGCACATCAGATGATGAAAAATGTACAAGATAATTTTAATGAAAATGGTCAAAGCTATGCCAACTGGATGCATCTTGTGCTTTTTGAAAATTTAAATTATTACGAGATTGCAGTCGTAGGCGATAAGTATCAAGAATTAGGCGCCGAAATAGCATCGCAATACCTACCAAACAGTATACTGGTTGGATCAGCACAAGAAGGTGATATTGAATTATTAAAAAGTCGATATAACGAGGGTGAAACACTGATCTATGTTTGTATTGAAGGCACCTGTAAATTACCTGTTAGCTCAGCTGATTTAGCCTTAAAACAACTTTAACCAAAACTTAAGATTTTTTTCTTGACATTGGATGATGCGTTTTTTAGGTTATCAGCAATAGTTAAGGAGCAAGCCTGCTTCAGCTTATAACTCTCGATTATCGAGGAAACTAAAACGAATAAATGAAAGATTTAACAGACGTACAAGCACATATTGATAATGCTATAGATTGGATTTGGAAATTGTTGCCTAACCTAGTTTTAGCCATTATACTCTTAGTTCTTGGCTTATGGGTCGTGAAATTCATCAACAGAATGGTGCGTAGGTTTTTTGAGAAGAAAGACTATGACCAAACCCTAGAGACCTTTTTACAAAGCTTTATAAGTGTCACCTTAAAAATCATACTTTTTGTTCTTGTGGTTACGCAGCTGGGCGTAAAAACATCATCATTAGTAGCGATGCTTGGTGCCGCTGGTTTAGCCATTGGTTTGGCCCTCCAAGGTTCTTTGGCAAATTTCGCAGGTGGTGTATTAATTCTATTGTTCAAACCTTTTAAAGTTGGTGATTTCATCAATGCACAAGGCGTAGATGGCACGGTAAAAGGGATTTCAATATTTAACACCAAACTCAACACTTTCGGAAACCAGTTGGCCATTATCCCGAATGGACAGCTATCTAACGGAAATGTTATCAATTATAACGCGGAGTCAACAAGAAGGGACAATTATACCGTAGGTATAGGCTATGGGTCCAATATAAAGACAGCCAAAGATATTTTACTGAAAATCTGTTCGGATAATGAAACGATTCTAAAAGACCCTGCCCCCGAGGTTTATGTAGCTGCTTTAGGAGATAGTTCTGTAAACCTATCATTACGCTATTGGGCTAAAAATGAAGATTTTTGGAAAGCTAAATTTTACGTTCATGAGGAGTCTAAACTTCGTTTTGATGAAGCAGGAATTGAGATTCCTTTCCCACAGCGAGTGATGCATAATATAAAATAGGCTGGTGCTATTTTTTTTTAGTTTGCAATACAAAATCTTTGAGGTAGTAGGGTTCAAAATAGGCGACGTCTTCTAGCTCGCCTGCTTTAAACTTTTTATAAGATAGCAACACCATTTCTTTAGCGGAAGGAATATAATCTTCTTTAAACACAAACTTAGAGTCTTTTAATATTGCCTTGCACTTTTCAGCACCACTACCCACAAGGTAGACTTTATCTTTATGGAGATAACCCCCAAAACTATGCTCTTCAATAACTTCGGCCTTAGTTTCTCGTATTTCTTCTAGTTTATCATTAAAAACACAAGAATAAACCTCCATACGCCTGGCATCCAAAACAGGAACAACGACTTCGTTCTCCTGCAACACTAGCTGATTCGCCATACTTTGCAGTGTTGGAACAGAAATCAATGGCACATCCAAAGAAAAAGAAAGCCCTTTTGCGGCAGAAACGCCAATTCTAAGTCCTGTATAAGACCCAGGCCCTTTACTTACGGCAATAGCGTCTACATCTTGAAAGGTTAAAGCAGCCTTTTTTAATGCTTTTTCAATAAAAACATGAAGCTGCTCGGCGTGTGAGTAGTTTGGGGTATTCTCTTCTACTAACGAAACTAAGTTTCCGTTAACTCCAATGCTCACCGAGCAGTTGGTCGTGGCTGTCTCTATATTTAAAATGGTGGCCATATCAGCGAATATAAGAAGACCTGTCAGCTCTTGAAAGCTAACAGGTCTAAACTTCTTTTTATCCAAATTTTTAATCTAAAGAAAGTGGAACACCATAAAAGAATTCCAATATTTTGATTCTAAAAATATAGTCATACTTAGAGTTGACCAAACTGGCTTCAGCGTCATTTACCCTAGCCTGAGCTTGACCAAAATCAAATGCATTAAGCAAGCCAACATCATAGCGTTCTTTGGCGTAATCATAGGCTAGTTTTCTAGCTTCAACGGTTTTTTGGGCCGCTTCATACGTTTTTGAAGAAACTGTCACGTTTACATACGCTTGTTGAATATCCGCCTCCAAGGCCAATTTATCTTGTTCTAACTGTAATTTCGCTCTTTCTAAGCCTATTTTAGAACGTTTAATATTATTTCTTACACTCCATCCATTAAAGATGGGGACATTCATTTGAAACCCATAAGAAATACCATCATTTTGCCAGAGCTGATCTACAAAATCTGCCCTAACCGCTGCAAACTCTCCTGTTACTGGATCTAAAACATTTCTAAACTGATTCGTATAAAATGTATTGTAGTTTATAAACGCATCAATCGTTGGGTAGTTGGCACCCTTGGCAATTTGAACGTCTTTTTCAGCTAAATTAACACTGGTTTCAGAAAACTTGATATCGTTTCTAAATGAGAGTGCTTTGTCAAAAATCACTTTTGCAGAATTCTTTAAAATATCCGAAGGTGGCACTTCAAAAGATTCTTC
>CAYGUO010000078.1:3153-13883 GCA_964353095.1 uncultured Flavobacteriaceae bacterium
ACCTGACCCTCACTATTTATAATTTGCTGCTCTTGATTAGCAGCAGTAGCCTCAACCTCTAACAAATCACCACGTGGTAAAACTCCCGATTCAACTAGCTCCTTGATGCGGTTCAAATCTTGTTGTGTAAACTCAAACTGCGCTTTAAAAACCTTCAACGATTCTTTATTGGATAAAACATTGAGATAAGCATTGGCTACAAGCAATCTGATATCGTCCTTTAAATCTTCCAAACCAAATTGGGTTGCAATGGCATTTATTTTTGCCCTGTTCAACTGGTGAATGTTTCTAAGTCCGTCAAATAATCGCATTCCGGAATTAATACCACCTGAAGTTGTAAAAATCTGTCCGGGTTCAATAAGGTTCGTTTGCGGGTTGGTTACTAAACCTGTCCTTTCTGAAACGACAGCATTGGCATTAAGGGAAGGTAAAAAATTTCCCAGAGCATCAGATTCGTTAATTCTAATACTCTCTAAATTCAATTCTGCTTGTTCAACAGTAAGGTTATTCTCTATAGCGTAGAGAACGCACTCTTCAAGTGTCCATTTTTTCATTTGTGCATTTGTGATGAATACAGCACAAATCACTAATAGTATGGTGATTTTAAATTTCATCCGTTTTTTGATTTTTTGTTATTGATTGATGATTTTATTCTGCAGATTCTTCTTCGTTCTCTTCTTCTTCATCTGTACCCTTTTTGATAGGTTCCGTTTTATTCCATTGTTTAACCTTGTCCTCCTCGGTTAACCCTGAAACTATTTCTACATTTATTCCGTCTGAAATTCCAATTTCAATATCCCTACGCTCAAATTTCTGCTCCTCATCAGTTCCAGTAGAAATTTCAACATAAGGCTTATCTGTTGTTTTATCAAATTGAAGCAATGCCTCCGGAATTACCAAAATATCATCTTTTCTTTCTAAAACCAGGGAAGCGTTTGCACTATAGCCAGCTCTAATAAAGATGGAATCATTTTCCTCAACATCCCCTTCAATCTTAAATTGAACGGCCCCAGTCTCCTCTACTCCTTTAGGTGCAATGAAACGTAATTTGGCATTCAGTTCTTGACCTTCTACAGCTCCCAAATTTATTTTCAATGGAGACCCTACTTTCAGTTTGGCAACTTCTCCTTCGTCCACCTTGCCCTCAAAAATCATTTTACCCAAATCGGCAATGGAAGCAATAGTTGTACCTTCATTAAAGTTATTACTCTGAATAACTTGGTCCCCTTCTTTTACAGGAATTTCTAAAATAGTACCTGAAACGGTTGCACGAATATCTGTATTTGCCGCGGCAGAACCTCCAACAGAACCTCTTCTAATAATTTGATAATCTGCACGCGCATTCTTTAATTCTTGCTCTGCTTGCTCATAAGTCAACTTTAGACTGATAAAATCTTGGTTGGAAACAACACCCTTATCATATAAGATTTTATTTCTGTCATATTCAATTTTAGCATTATTAAGTGCTAACTCAGCATTGCGAACCCGACCTTGGGCTTGGTTCAATGACTGTTCGTTAGGCACTACTTTAATTACGGCAATTAAATCTCCAGCATTGATTAAAGTACCTTCTTCAACATATATTTTGCTGATAATGCCTGTTATTTGTGGCTTTATGGCAACCTCATCTTCAGGAATCAGTTTTCCCGTAGCCACGGTTTTCTTCTCTATACTCGAAATAAATGGGGATGTAGTTTCATAGGTGATGGAAGACTTGCTATTACTCTTTATAAAGAAAGATGCAGCCCATAAAGCACCGAGTATTAATACTCCAAGACCTACCCATTTTAAAATTTTTTTCATTTTATGTCAATTTAGTTTCTATAGTTGTTATTTAGTTATTCTTCTCTTAATGCTTCAATTGGGCGAATACTAACAGCACGCTGTGCTGGTATTAATCCTATCAAAGTCCCTAATACCACCATAATCAGCAGTGCACCAAGAACATAGGGTATTGGTACTGTAGGATTGGTATACGGAAAATCTATGTCTTTAGTAAAAGAATTAATAAGTGCAAGAACGCCTGCACCCAAAATTATACCCATAATACCTGCAATAATTGTTAGGAAAACAGATTCTATAATGATTTGATTTCTTACCTCTGCTGGGGTAGCGCCCAAAGCTCGTCGAACACCGAGTTCCTTGGTACGTTCCTTTACTGAAATCAGTAGGATGTTTCCGATGCCAATAACACCTGCCAAAATAGTAGCTATACCCACAATAAGGGACATGAATGTAAGTCCATCTGCAAAGCCCATCGTTTTAGCGAATACCTCTCCTAAATTAAATGACCCAAAAGCTCTTTCGTCTTTAGGATCTACTCTATGAATATTTCTTAGTAAGGCTTTTATATCTTTTTCAACCTTTACAACGTCCACATCGTCATAAGCCGCAATGCACATGTATCCAATATTATCGCCAGAGTTATATAATTTTCTATAGGTAGTAAAAGGGATGAACATAGAATTATCAGAGTCAAAACTGACACCGTCCGATAATTTATGAACCCCCACTACGTTGAAATAAACATTTCCTACTTTAATGTAAGACCCAATAGGATCTTCTTCTTTGTCATAAAGTTCTTGCTGAATACGTTCGCCTATGACTACCACCTTTCTAGCTTGGTCAATATCTTCTTGATTAATGAACCTTCCTCCATCAAATATTTTTTTAGTAGCTATTTTAGTATATATGGGGTAATCGCCATTCAAGACATAGCTGCCAGATTTACTTCCCCTTACTGTATAAATGGGGTCAGAACCAAAATTACCCAATGTAATTCGTGGTGCAATGAACTGTACTTCTGGTATTCTATTTCTGATGGTCTGCACGTCTTCTAGTTTTAACTGCAATTGCCTACCTGTTTTAAAACCAGCATAAGGTGCACTTGTACTCTGTGCCCAGACGAACATACTGTTAATGGCTACGGTCTTAAATACTTTATCAAAACCATTATCCAAGCCTTTTGCGGCTCCTGAAAGTGCTATGTATATGAAAATCCCCCAAAGCACACCAATAACAGTGATAACAGTTCTTGTTTTGTTCTTGCTTATGGATCCAAAGATTTCTTGCCATGTATTACCGTCAAATAACTGTCTCATACTATTCGTCTCTTAGTGCTACAATTGGTTTGATACGTGCTGCTCTCTTTGCAGGAATATAACCTGCTATTGCCCCAAAAATGATTAGCAATATCGTAGCGGAAATTGCAACTGGCATATCAATATACGGGTTGGTAATAAAAAAATCTTCTAACTTTTTATCTAGAGAACCCAGAATGGCAATACCAATAAACATTCCGATAACGCCTGATATAGCGGTTATAAAAACTGATTCCAATAATATGGTACCAATCACTGATTTTGGCGTTGCCCCTAATGCTTTTCGTATGCCCAACTCTTTTGTTCTTTCTTTTACAACAAAAACCATAATATTGCTTATGCCTATAATGCCTGCCATGATAGTTCCAAAGGCAACAAAAGAAACGATAAGCTGCAATACCCTTGCCAATTGCTGGGTTTGTCTTAAACCTTCTGCTACATTTCTAATGAACAGCCCGTTTTGATCTTGGGGATTTATGTACTTTTTTTCCTTAAAAAAATCTCGAAGTGTCCTTTCAAACGCCATTGCCCCACTATATCCTAATTCAGGTTTAAAAGCCACTATAATCTGATTGATTTTATCTGTATTTTTTTCTATTAACTGTCTAGTTGTATAGGGGATATACATTCTGCGTTCCTCATCATCACCACCATCGTCCTGGTACACTCCTATTACCTTAAAAACGCTTCCCCCAACATCTATATATTTTCCAAGTCCATCTTCATCACCAAATAAATCTATTTCTACCAATCTGCCTATGACTGCATTTTTCGTTTTTTGCTTGATATCCAAGGCATTCAAATACCTGCCCTTCATAATAATCGTCTTCTCCGCATACTGGTGTGAGGGGGCAACTGCTCGTATTGAATAATTATTGGACTTATTTTTATACTTTGCCAAGCCATTTCTGCTAATTCTTGGTGTTACGTATTCCAAAAACATTGGGAAGTTTTTTTCTATATCGGCTAAATCAGAATTATCAAATTCTATTTGTCTTCCTGACTTGTAACCTTTGTAAGGCTTTGTTGTTTGCCCGGGGAACAGTGTGATTATATTCTGGGCATCATCCCTGAAAAACATATCAAAAGTATTTATCAGGCCATTTCCAAAACCAAAGAGCACAACGAATATTAGAATCCCCAGAGCCACCGTAAAACCTGATAAGAAAGTTCTTAACTTGTTTTTTTGTATCGTTTGAAATATTTCTCGCCAGTTATCTCTACTAAACATATTGTGCCGCTCTTACTTGCTTAACTTTCTTATCTTCAACGATAACCCCATCTTTTAAATGCACAATACGCTTGCACATATCTGCTATATCTGGTTCATGGGTAACCACTAAAATGGTATTCCCTTCATCATTGATTTTTTGAATTAAGTCCATTACTTCATATGAAGTCTTACTATCCAGAGCCCCAGTTGGCTCATCGGCCAATAAAACTTTAGGTTCTGCAGCCATGGCTCTGGCAATTGCCACACGCTGCTTTTGCCCACCAGATAATTCACTGGGCAAATGTGTTGCCCATTGCTTCAAACCTACCTGATCTAGATATTTCAATGCTTTTTCTTGGCGTTCTTTTCTATTCACACGTTGGTAGTACAAAGGCAAGGCAACGTTTTCCATTGCACTTTTATAATTTATAAGGTTGAACGATTGAAATACAAAGCCCAAAAATTTATTGCGATACTGCGCGGCTTTTGTCTCATTCAAATTCTTAATTGGAACGCCGTCCAAGGTATAAGAACCCTCATCTAGCTCATCCAACATTCCCAGAATATTTAGTAAAGTAGACTTACCAGAGCCCGAAGAACCCATAATGGCAACTAATTCACCAGCTTCGCATGAAAAGTTGATTCCTTTTAATACGTGAAGCGAGTTGCTTCCCATTTTGTAAGATTTATGAAGGTCTTTGATTTCGATCATGATTGGTTTGTTAGCTTTTTGAATGCAATCCACTATAGGACTGGCAAGTTGTTAATTTGTTACAAGAATTCTTTAAAAATTTTGTTAAATGATTATTCAGCCTCTTCTTCAGAAGTTGTACCATTCCAAATTTTGATTTTATCGGCTTTGGAAAGACCTGATAAAATCTCAACAAAAATGCCATCACTCACCCCGAGCTCAATATCTTTTCGCTCAAATTCTTGTTCGCCAATTTGAACCTCAACAAAAGGTTTTTTTGTTTCATCATCAAATTGGACCAAGGCTTCTTTAATAGCCAAAACACTATCAACTTTGGCCAAAATTATGGAAGCATTCGCACTAAGGCCTGCCCTTATAAACGTCGTGTCTTTTTTCTTTAAAGTACCTTTAATTTCAAATTGAATGGCTCCGTTCTCTTCTTTGCCTTTTGGGGCGATATAATCTAATACCGCTTCAAACACCTTGTCTTCTATTGCGCCAACAGTAATCTCTAAAGGAAGATTTTCTCTGATTTTACCCACTTCGGATTCATCTACCTTTCCTTCAAAAATCATTTTTTCAACGTCTGCAATGGCAGCAATTGTAGTTCCTTCGTTAAAATTATTACTCTCAATTACTTGATTGCCCACTTCTACAGGCACATCTAACACCATACCGCTTACGGTAGATTTAATCAAGTTATTGGCCGCGTTTTTAAATCCGCTTGTTGTGCCTGTATTCACAATATCATACCGCTTATTGGCCGCACGGTACGCTTGTTTTGCTTGGTCATAGGCAACTTCAGCCCGTTCTAAATCTGCTTGTGCAATTACACCTTTGTTAAATATGGACAATTGCCTTTCATAATTACGCTTTTGGTCGTTCAGATTAATTTTGGCATCATCAATCGCATTACGAGCATCGTTCAAGGCATTGAGGTTTGGCACTACTTTAATTTTGGCCAATAAATCACCAAACTTTACATAATCGCCGCCTTCAACATAAACCTCTTCAATCACTCCAGAAATATTAGGCTTTATCAACACCTCTTCCAACGGAAGAATACTGCCGGTTGCGACAGTCTTCTTTACAATGGTCTTTGTAGCAGGTTCTTCAGTTTCATAGACCACAGGGTCTTCAGCATTCTTTTGATATAAATAATACATAGAACCCCCAAAGGCGATGATAATTACCAACAATATGATAATGGTTACAGATTTTTTCATTTTAAAAGATATAATTTGATTGATTGAATTTACTATTCGGTTCTTAAGGCATCTATAGGTTTCACTTTAATGGCACTTTGCGCTGGAATAAAACCTGCTATGAGCCCTGAAATAATTAAGATTCCCAATGCGATACTAACCACGTCAATACCTACACTCGGATTCATAAACATATCAACCGGGCCTACACTATCTAAAAGCGTATTGATTCCGAAAATGAAAAGGGATCCAAAAATAATACCTGTCATTCCAGAGATAATGGTTAAAAAGATAGATTCCATTAAAATTTGTTTTTTTATAGACCAAGGATCCTCCCCTAAAGCCCTTCTGATTCCTATTTCCTTGGTACGTTCTTTAACCACGATAAGCATAATGTTACTTATTCCGATAACACCTGATATTAATACCAATGTGCCTACAATAATGGCAATCCATCGCATTGCTGAAAATAGACTTTCAACCCTATTGTATTCCCTATATAAATCAAAATACCCAATGGCACGCTCATCATCTGGATGTACTTTTCTACTTCCTTTTACAGTGTCAACCACGTCTGGTAAAAGCTCTGAAATTGACTTACCGTCTTTAGCGGTGATTGCCATCCAACCAACGTTATCTGCTCTATTAAAGGCTTGGGAAAAGGCCGTAAAAGGAACATAAATCTGACGTTCGCTATTTTCTCCACCACCGTTACTTGACTTTTCTTTATAGGTGCCAACAACCATAAAATTGACACCCTGAATTTTAAGATAGCTTCCTAAAACCTCGTCATCGTCTTTGTATAAATCTTGCCGTACGCCATCCCCTATGACAACTACTTTTCTTTTTTGCAGTATGTCATTGTAATTCAAGAATCTACCTTTTGCCGTATACATTGAATTTTGAAAAATGATTTCAGGATAATCCCCATAAACCCTGTAAGTACCGCTTTCTGTTCCATAAAACACGTTATCAACTCCGGTAGTGGTTCTTAAACCGTTTCGAGGCGATACTATTCTTAAACCTGGAACATTCTCTTTAATCAATGGAACATCGCTAAGTTTGAAATTGAAACTTCTACCTTCTGGAAGCCCTTCAAACGGCATGGTAGTGCTTTGGGTCCACATAAACATCGTATTGGTGGCGACGCCGCTAAAATCTTGCTTGATACCGTTTTCGAGCCCCTTCCCCGCTGAAAGGAGAATGATCAAAATAAGAATACCCCAAAAAACACCGAATGCAGTTAAGAGCGTTCTAAACCAATTAGCGGTCAGCACTTCTAAAATCTCTTTCCAACGATCTCTATTAAACATGTGAATATGGGTTCTTGTTACTCATCTTTTAAAGCGTCAATAGTATGCACCCTGACTGCTCTCCATGCTGGAAAAAACCCAGCGATTGCACCTGCAACGACCAATACCAGTACGGTTGAAAAAGCAACCTTAAAGTTTACAGATGGGTTTAACACATAGTCAATTTCAATATTTGGCCCTACAATCTCCAACAATGCCATGCTTAAAATTAAACCGGCAAAACCAGAAATAGCGGTCACAAAAATTGATTCATGTAAAATCATTCCAATGATTCCCCAAGGCTTTGCGCCTAAAGCTTTGCGAATACCTATCTCACGGGTTCTTTCTTTAACCACGATCATCATGATATTGCTTACCCCAACCACTCCAGCAATAATGGTACAGATGCCCACAAACCAAAAGAAAAATTTGATATTTCCGGTCAATGCATAATACCGTTTAGCCTCTTCTATTGGGTTCCAAACACGAATTGCCCTATCATCTTCTGGTGATACGCCATGCACTTTGTTTAAATAGGTTTTCATTTCTGCAACGAACTTTTCCGAGTTTGCCACCGTTTCATTCAGCGAACCCTGTTCAGGAAGCATGTAATTAAGATTGTTGAGTTTGTCAGCTCCATTAAATGCCAATTGTGCTGTAGATATTGGTATGAATATTCTTTCCTCTTCACCATCATCTTCACCGTATTCTCCAAAAACGCCTACTATTTTGAATCCCGCACCAGAAATGTTCAAATACTCTCCGAGTGGGGAATCTAGTTCAGAAAAGACTTCTCTTTTAATTTTATTACTGATAACAGCAACTTTAGCGTTACTGCTCACATCAGTTTGATTGATATAGCGCCCCTCTGAAAGATATTCGTTTTCTATGGTCTGCAAATCACCTGTAGTACCAGCGACATTATAAACCAAAAGGTCGTTTTTGTATACTACCTTCACTCCTCTTGGAAAGTACAATACAGAGCCTTTTTCATAGCGATCGCCCATAAAGCCTTCTATAGCATCAAAATTTTCATTTCTAAGCTGAATTCTTCTTCCAGGATTAAGACCTTTGTATTCTATGGTAGTGCGCCTTGGCCACACCCAAATACTTGTAGCGGCATCTTCTTTAAATTCCGCTTCAATACCGTTTTGCATGCCTTGACCAAAACCTAGCAGAATAACAAGAATAAATATACCGGAAGCAACTGAGAGACCTGTAAGGAATGTCCGCAATTTATTTTTGCGAATAGTGTCAAATATCTCTTGCCATCTTTCGATGTCAAACATTGGATTGGGTTTAGTGATTGATGAAATACGCAAGCGTATATACATAAGACTGTATCCACACAAAAATGTTACAGTTTTATAAAAAAATATTTCTTAAATACTTTACTAGCTTTTTATCTTACGATAAATGAAGTAAAACAACCCACCCACAAGAACATAAGGTATTGCCATAAGGTATACGATACCGTTGTTTATACCTTCTGCCTGGCTGGTATCTGACTCACTTTCAAGTGCAGCACGACACATAGCACATTGCGCTTCTATTTCTGAAGGAAATAATGCTATCATGATAATAATTAAAAATAGTATTGTTTTTTTAGTGTTGTCCATTTTTCAATACTGATAATAAGGTGATATCATTAGGTAAACCACAACTCCGGTAATGGCTACATACAACCAAATTGGGAACGTATATTTTGCCCATCTTTTGTGCGCTTCAAAATCTCTCAAATAGGTCTTACTATACGTTATCAATACCAAGGGAATAATGATTATGGATAACATAATATGGGACAGTAGGATGAAATAGTAAACATATCTAATCATTCCTTCGCCTCCAAAAGCCGTAGATTCCGCCGTCATGTGATAAGCAACATACATCGCTAAAAACATGACTGATAACACAATACAACTTGTCATCAGGTTTTGATGTAATTTACGCTTCCCATTTTTAATAGCGACTACAGCCGCAATAAGCAACACTGCGGTAAGCCCATTAATACTGGCGTAAATTGGAGGCAGAAAGCTTAGCGGTTTTGCATCAGGAATTTTATACCCGAACAATAAGGCCACCACGGCCGGTATGGCAATGGATAGAATAGTAATCCAAACTTTTATTTTCTTTTCATTTTTTGCTGCTACCTCCATCTAATTATTCTGCTAGTAGTTTTTGAATATCTTCTTTGAGTATTGTTATCTGTTGCGCTTCACCTTCTTCATTTACACCCTGTTCTTCTGAAATTGTTCCCCGATAATAGATTATGGGGTTGCCAAATTTATCCATTCTTGAACGAAGAAAACCTTGCTTATCAACCAAGGCGAACATACCTGAATGTTCAAAACCCCCTGGGGCACTTGCCACTTCATTCGCCAAAATGTAAAATCCTTCTCTTGCCAATTGATAGGTTACTTCTTTATCACCGGTTAAAAGGTTCCAGTCCTTATCCGTTATACCTTGCTTTTCTGCGTATGATTTAAGCACAGTGCTTGAGTCATATCTCGGGTTTATGGTAAACGAGGCAATACCAAAATTGTCCTTGTCCGTAAAAGTATCTTGAAGTTCTTTGAGATTACCCGTCATAATTGGGCAAATGGTAGGACATGTGGTAAAGAAAAAATCTACTACATATACTTTGCCCAAATAATCTTTATTGGAAACCAAGACACTATCTTGGTTCAGAAACGAAAATTCAGGTACTTTCCTTTTTTTTCCATTACTCGTGATATAACTCAACGTGGCAATTGAATTTGTACCCGCCATTCTATCATTTTCTACAACCGTTCCTGTCTTAAGCCGTTTTGTTATTTCATAAACAGCGAATACCCCAAAAACTAAAATGATACATGACACCCAAACGTAAGTGTACTTTTGTTTTTTATTTGCTCCTGTTGGCATTGTTCTTTTTTAAGGCAAGTCTATATTCGGCTAAAATAATTTTAACATCATCTTCCATCTTGTTGTTGAGCTCGGCTACAGAAGTGGTGTTAAACCCATATTTGACACCGTCATCAATATCATCATCCCGCCCTCTTAAATTTCTATTTTTATCGATAATAAAAACTTCAGCTATTGCTTTCTTATCATCAAGCTTCAAGTTCGTTTTTAGACTGGAAAATACCTTTTGAATATCTTCTGGACTTGCGAAAACAAAATTCCATTTATCTATCGGTGAGAGTGCACCTAGTTCTGCTTTAAGGGCTTCAACTTCCGCTTCATATC